>USCM01000066.1 GCA_900553155.1 uncultured Prevotella sp.
AACAATATCGTAGTTGTGTACGCTCTCTCCGGTCTTTGAATTGCGGTTAGCAAATACGAAATCTGCCCATTCTTTTGAGTAACCGTCAAACTTGAGAACCTCTATAGAACTGTCAGACAGTTTTCTTTCATCAAATTCAAACACATTTAGTGTAGGCTCTCCACCAAACTGGAAAGCCTTATATTCTGCAAGTTTCTCTGCTTGTTCTTTCTCTGCACTTAGATAGAAACCACGACCAAAGTCTTTATTTGGTTTCGATTTGCTGAGGTCAATCTTTGTGATGTCTTCAGTTGAGCCATGATATAGTTTCATACTAATTTTCCTCCATTACGATGACAGAAAGTGGTAAGATTATCTGTTGTGTCTTTAAAACTAAGTGTATGCATAACATCATAGAAGCGTTCGAGCATTTCTATCCCCTTAAATCTTCTAAGATAACGGTAGGCTTGTGTATCTGTCAGTTTATGTCTTTTGGCAAACTCATTGACAGAGGCAATTATATATTCTGCTTTGTTCTTTATATTGTCCATAATCTTTATATTTAGTTTGTACCAAGAAGAGGGTGCCGTGCCCCCTCTCCTTAATGTGCCTCCAGCCAGTTGGCGCCCCAGCCCGAGTCTGCCACAAGCGGCACCTGCAGCGGATAGGCATTCTGCATCTCCTCCAGCACAATCTTCTCGACCCGCTCCTTCTCCTCGGGCAGCACAGAGAAGTTTAGTTCGTCGTGTACTTGCAAAATCATCTTCGACTTGATGCCCTCCCGGCAGAAGCGCTCGTATATCCTTACCATCGCTATCTTGATGATGTCGGCGGCAGAGCCTTGTATCGGGGCGTTTATGGCATTGCGCTCGGCAAAGTTGCGCACGGTGGCGTTGTGGGATGTGATGTCGGGCAGATAGCGGCGGCGGTGGAAGAAGGTCTCGGCGTAGCCGTGCTCTCGAGCCAGCTCCTTGACCTTCTCCATATAGGCGTGCACCTCAGGGAATGTCTCGAAGTAGCCGTCTATAAGCTGCTTGGCCTCGTCGCGGCTTATGTCCAGGCGCTCTGCCAAGCCAAAGACGGTTATGCCGTATATTATGCCGAAGTTGGCGCGCTTGGCCTTGGTGCGCTGGTCGCGGCTAACGTCTTCAATCTTCTCCTTGTATATGCGTGCGGCGGTGGCAGCGTGTATGTCGTAGCCCTCGCGGAAGGCTTCAATCATGTTCTTGTCGCCAGATAGGTGAGCCATGACGCGCAGCTCTATCTGCGAGTAGTCGGCAGAGAAGAAGAGGCAGCCCGGCTCGGGTATGAAACACTTGCGTATCTCCTTGCCTTCCTCGCCGCGTACAGGTATGTTCTGCAGGTTAGGGTCGGACGACGAGAGACGCCCCGTGGCTGTAACCGCCTGGTTGAAGGAGGTGTGTATGTGGTGTGTGCGTGGGTTTATTAGCTTGGGCAGGGCGTCGACGTAGGTGCCGAGGAGCTTCTTTAGGCCGCGGTGCTCGAGGATGTGGTCTACGATGGGGGCCTTTGAGCGCAGCTGCTGCAGCACCTCCTCGGATGTGACGTACTGGCCCGTCTTGGTTTTCTTGGGCTTGTCCACAATCTTCATCTCGCCAAAGAGCACCTCGCCCACCTGCTTGGGCGACGCTATGTTGAACTGGTGTCCGGCAAGCTTGTATATCTCTTGCTCTATCTGCGTCATTCGGCTGGTGAGCACCTTGGACGTCTCGGCAAGGGCGTCGGTGTCGAGCAGCACTCCGTTCGTCTCCATCTCGGCAAGCACTGGCACGAGGGGCATCTCTATGTTGTAGAAGAGGTCTTCCACATCGGCTTCCTTAAGGCGCGGCTTAAGCACGTTGTATAGGCGCAGGGTTACGTCGGCATCCTCGGCGGCATAGTCGCAGATGTCGGCAGGGGAGAGCGAGCGCATGTTTTTTTGCGACTTGCCCTTGGGTCCGATAAGCTCGTCGATGTGTATGGTCTGGTAGCCAAGCAATGTTTCGGCAAGGATATCCATGTTGTGCTTCTGTTCGGGTTGCAGCACGTAGTGGGCTATCATCGTGTCGAACATGGGCGCGGCGAGGCGCACGCCATAATTCATCAGCACCTCCATGTCGTACTTGATGTTTTGTCCTACCTTAAGGATTTTGGTGCTCTCGTATAGCGGTTTAAATATATTAACAATTCTTTTTGCTTTTTCACGTTCTGCCGGAATTGCCACGTAAAATGCCTTTCCTTCCTCCACTGCAAAGCTCAATCCTACCAGTTCGGCGTCGATTGGGCTTACCGAGGTGGTCTCTGTGTCTAAACTGAGAATCGGTTTTGTAATAAAAAAGTCAAACAATCGGCGCGCATCTTCCTCTGTTTCAACGAGTTGGTATTCGTGAGGGGTGGTTTTTAGGCTCTCAAAACTCGAAATTTCGGGAGCAGCCGCATCGATGGTCGGATTTTCGGCAAATAAATCGAGCTGCATATTGGCAACTTTGGGCTGTGGTTGAGGCTTCTTGACAAACTTGTCTAAAAGCGACTTAAATTCCAGCTCGGTGAATATCTCGGCAAGCTTGGCGGTGTCGGGCTCTTCTACCTTAAGCTGGTCGAGGTTGAGGTCGATGGGTACGTCGGTGCGGATGGTGGCAAGAAACTTCGACATGCGTATATCGTCTACGGCTACCTCCACCTTCTCGCGCAGCTTGCCCTTTATCTGGGACGAGTTGGCAAGCATGTTGTCGATGCTTCCAAACTGGGCTATCAGCTTGGCGGCTGTCTTCGGACCCACACCAGGGCAACCGGGGAAGTTGTCGGCAGAGTCGCCCATAAGCGCAAGGAGGTCTATCACCTGCGAGGTAGAGGAGAGGTCGTACTTCTTGCAAACCTCGGCAGGGCCCATGGTTTCGTAGCCGCCACCGTGTCGGGGGCGGAACATAAAGACGTTGTCGGACACCAGCTGACCATAGTCTTTGTCGGGCGTAAGCATATAGGTGGTTATGCCAGCCTTGCCGGCTTTGGTGGCGAGGGTGCCAATGACGTCGTCGGCCTCGAATCCGTCGACCTGAAGCACGGGTATGTGCATGGCGCTTATTATCTGCTTGATGATAGGCACCGAGGCACGAATGTCCTCCGGGGTTTCCTCTCGCTGCGCCTTGTAGGCAGGGAAAGCCTCGTCGCGGAACGTCTTGCCGTGGTCGAAAGCCACGCCGATGTGGGTGGGCTGCTCTTTGGTGAGAATCTCGTTAAGGGTATTGACGAAGCCCATAACGGCAGATGTGTTCATGCCCTTCGAGTTTATACGTGGATTCTTTATAAACGCGTAGTAGGCGCGGTATATAAGCGCATAGGCGTCGAGAAGAAATAGCTTGTTCATTGTATTTAATATTGTTTTGGTGTAAAATTACAAAAAAAATGTCACTAATACAGGCAAAATACGTAACTTTGTACGAAATATTATAATACAATGGATTATCTGTCAATCATAAAGCAACCCATAGAGGCGGAACTCGCCGATTTTATAACTCTTTTCAACAAGTCGCTATCGCATGAGGACGGCTTGCTCGGTTCGGCGCTTGAGCATATACGCAAGCGTGCGGGCAAGCGTATGCGTCCGATGCTGATACTGCTAATGGCTAAGAACTTTGGGCAGATAAACCACGCCACACAGAACGCTGCTGTGGGCTTGGAGCTGCTGCACACTGCCTCGCTTGTACACGATGATGTGGTGGACGAGAGCGCAGAACGACGCGGCCAGGCTTCGGTCAATGCCACATACGACAATAAGGTGGCGGTGCTGGTGGGCGACTATATCCTCTCTACGGCTCTGCTGTGTGTGGCTCGCACCCACTCGGAGCAGATTGTGACCTATCTTGCCGAGCTTGGACGCACGCTGTCGGACGGCGAGATACTGCAGCTGTCCAACATCGGACGCAAGGACATATCGGAGGATGTGTATTATGACGTTATAAAGCAGAAGACGGCGGCGCTGTTTGAGGCTTGCTCGGGCATAGGAGCGTTGTCGTCGGGAGCCTCGGAGGAGGATGTCAAGGCGGCTAAGCTTTTTGGTCAGAACCTCGGCATTATCTTCCAGATACGCGACGACATCTTCGACTATTACGACTCTGCAGAGATAGGCAAGCCTACAGGCAACGATATGGCTGAGGGCAAGCTCACGCTGCCCGTGATATATGCCGTAAACAATGGCGGCGACGAGTCGATGAGGGAGCTTGCGCTTAAGGTTAAGGAGCATGCGGTGTCGGCGGAGGAGATAGCCCAGCTTGTGGCTTACACCAAGCAGAAGGGTGGCATCGAGTATGCCGAGCGCCGTATGTGGGAGTTTCATGCCGAGGCGCAGCGCTTCCTGGACGATAAGGTGCAGCAGCCGGACGTCAAGGCGGCGTTGCAGGCTTATCTGGACTTTGTGATAAAGAGGACGAAGTAGGAGAGAAGCAAGCCTCCTCTTTGCAATAATAAAGCCTCTCCAAGAGCTTTTGGCTCTTGGAGAGGCTTTATTATTGTAAAGGCTTATCCTTCTTTAGAAGAACTTTATCTGCTCGCCCTTAAGCTCGCTAAGCAGCATGTTGGCAAGGCGTGATGTTCCGAGGCGGAACCACTTGTTGGTGAGCCATTTCTTGCCCAGAACCTCCTTGACGATGGTGTAGTAGATAAGAGCATCCATAACGCTGTTGATGCCGCCAGCGGGCTTGAAACCAATCTGTATGCCCGTCTTGTCGTAGTACTCCTTAATGGCCTGGCACATAACGTAGGCAGCCTCTGGTGTGGCTGCAGGCTCAAGCTTGCCGGTAGAGGTCTTGATGTAGTCGGCACCTGCATACATAGAGAGGATAGAAGCCTTCTTGATGTTAGAGGCTGTCTTGAGGGCACCAGTCTCGAGGATAACCTTCATGGCTACGCTCTCGCCGCAGGCAGCCTTAAGCTCGGCTATATCGTCGCATACGCCCTCGTAGTCGCCAGAGAGGAACTTGCCCACCGGCATAACGATATCAATCTCTGTAGCGCCGTCGGCAACGGCGAGTGATGTCTCAGCCACCTTAACCTCGATACGAGCCTGAGAAGAGGGGAAAGAGCCTGACACGCAAGCAATCTCTACGCCGTCTACCTCAAGCGATTCGGCTACGGTCTTGGCAAAGCAAGGATATACGCAGATGGTAGCCACATGGGGCAGGTCGGGATACTCGTTGTCGAAGTCGTTTACGCGCTCTGTAAAAGCCAGTACGCTGGTGTCGCTGTCGGTAGTCTTGAGGGTTGTAAGCTCGATGCTTCCGAAGAGAAAACGCTTAACGTCCATGTTGTCGTTCTCGGGCACCTTCTCGGCTATAATCTTGTGCACGGCATCGCGTACCTCCTGGTCGTCGATGTTGGTGTTGTACTTGGCGAGAGCCTCCTCATACTTGCTCGGGGTTTGCTGAGCATTCTGGTTCTCCTGATCGTTCAGGATAATGTCTTTAATAATTCCCATTTTGTTGTTATTTGGTATGTTGTTTACTTCTTTTTCTATATATTATAGATTCTATTCTTTATATAGTTTGGGGTTGTTTTTATGGCGTTCTTTGTCGCGATTGGTCTTCTTGTCGAAGCTCTTTTGCAGGGCTTCGGTAAGGTCGATACCGGTCTGGTTGGCAAGGCAGATAAGCACCCAAAGGATGTCTGCCATCTCCTCGGAGGGGTCGTGCGATTCGCCCTCCTTGAAACTCTGGTCGCCATAGCGGCGAGCCATAATGCGGGCAAGTTCGCCCACCTCTTCTGTAAGGCAAGCCATGTTGGTAAGTTCGGAGAAATAGCGCACGCCATACTCCTTTATCCAACAGTCTACCGCCTCTTGCGCTTCCTTTATTGTCATATCTTTCTTGTGCTATTTATATTTCCAACGACTGTCCCATAAGTTTCATAAATAGGATGTATACAAGCCAGATGGCGAATGTCGCAATGAAACAAATTCTGAATATTGCCCATATTTTTTTCGACCTTTTGGCTGCACGGAAAGGGTGGGGAAATTCAATGTAGGTATTAATACTGAAACCTATCATTATCAACATACATCCCGTAAATTTATACCATGCAATCTCTGCTCCCCACGACTTGCGGGTGAACAGTATAACTAATAAACCTATAGCATTTAGAATAAATGCGGTTGCAGGTAGATATTTCTTCATAGCTTACTACTTTTTGGGGGTGCTTATTCCTTGTTTTTGGTGTCCATGCAGATGGTTACGGGGCCGTCGTTGAGCAGCTCCACCTTCATGTCGGCGCCAAATTCGCCCGTGCCCACCGGCTTGCCGAGAGCCTCCGAAAGCTTGCTGCAGAACTCCTCGTAAAGCGGAACAGATATCTCGTGGCTTGCAGCACGGAACCATGAGGGGCGGTTGCCCTTCTTGTAGGATGCGTATAGCGTAAACTGGCTAACCACCAATGCCTCGCCCTGGACGTCGAGTAGGGAGCGGTTCATGACGCCGTTGTCGTCGTCGAACACGCGCAGGGCAGCCACCTTCCTTACCAGCCAATCCACATCCTCGGATGTATCGCTCTCCTCAACGCCGAGGAGCAGGAGGTATCCTTTGCCGATGCTCGACTTAACGGTGCCGTCTATCGTGACAGATGCGTGCTGTACACGCTGTATAACAGTTCTCATATATCAGTTTGTTGTTTTATATTTGGGTTGTTTGATGTGTGTGGTTTGGGCATAGCGCCTTTTACCACTTTACTATACAAAGATATTATAAAATTCCGATACGGGCAAGCAATAATCAAAAATCATATAAATTACTATCAATTTGTTTTCGATTTTTATCCCTTTTCCTTTGAAATTTCATAGGAATTTGATAAATTTGCAAAGTGAAACAGAATAGTAATTTTACGTATAATATAAAGTATGAACTACAGATTAGGTAAAGACTTTTAGTTTTTAGTATAATTTGATATAAGGATTGGCTTGTTCGTGGCTCGTGAGAGTCGTAGCAGGCAAGGAAGATTTACATAATCTTCTCTGTGTGTGCGCTATGGTCGTGAGATCTTGGCGCATTTTTTATGTCTTGTTCAAGGCTTCTTTTATCTTCGTAGCCTTGGCTGTTCCCACTACTTTTTCAATCTCTTCGATAGGCGCCTCTTGTATGCGCTTTACGCTCTTAAAGGCCTTGAGCAGACGGTCGCGTGTGGCGGGTCCTATGCCCGGTATGTCGTCGAGCGCACTGTGCAGGGCGTGCTTCGACCGCTTGTCGCGGTGAAAGGTTATGGCATAGCGGTGCACCTCGTCCTGTATCTGCGTCAAGACGTGAAACAACTCCGAGTCGGTTTTAAGGGCTATGGTCATTGGCGGGTTGCCAAAGAGCAGCTCGTTGGTGCGGTGGCGGTCGTTCTTGGCAAGTCCGGCGATAGGAATGTTGAGGTGCAGCTCGCCCTCCACAACCTCTCTCACGACGCTCATTTGTCCCTGTCCACCGTCGGTAATGATGAGGTCGGGCAGGGTAGCGCCTTCTTCAATCATGCGCGAGTAGCGTCGGCGCACCACCTCCTGCATCGAGGCATAGTCGTCTGGACCGGCAACGGTATTGATGTTGTACTTTCGGTAGTCCTTTTTCGAGGGTTTCATGCCCTTGAACACAACGCAGCCAGCCACGGCATCTGTACCCGATATGTTGGAGTTGTCGAAACACTCTATCTGGTACGGCAGCTTCTGCAGTTGAAGCTTCTGTTGTAGTTCCTTCATCAGACGTGTTTGCTTCTGCTCTGGGTTGAGCTTTTCGGCCTGCTTTAATCGGTCGAACTTGTATTGCTTGCAGTTCATCTCGCCAAGCTCGAGAAGGTGCTTCTTGTCGCCACGTTGCGGTACGAAGAACGTTGCCTCGGTGAGCTGCCAGTCTATTTCAAACGGAACGATAATCTCCTTAGCCTTGCTTTTGAATCTCTCGCGTATCTCGGGTATGGCTGTAAGCAGCAACTCGCGGTCGGTTTCATCGAGCTTGCGTTTGTACTCGAAGGTGAAACTCTGGTTTACGGCGCCATTCTTTACGTGTATGTAGTTGATGAAGGCGGTTCGGCTTATGTCGTCGTCGACGATGGTAAAGACGTCGACGTCGGTTATGGTGTGGCTCACAACCTCGCTCTTGGCACAGAATCCTTCGATGAGAAGGTACTTTTGTTTCAACTCTTCGGCTTCCTCAAACTTCAGTTCCTCTGCTTTTCGCTGCATTTCCTCGTACACGTGCTGCGATAGTTGGCGTGTGTTGCCTTTCAGTATCTCGCGAGCCTGTGCGATGGAAGCTTGATAATCTTCCAACGATTGCTTGCCGCAACATGGAGCTTTGCAGTTGTGTATGTGGTATTCGAGGCACGGCTTGTACTTGCCCTGTTCGATGCCCTCCTTGGTTATGGGCATACGGCAGGTGCGCGGCTTGTAGAGCTTGTGTATAAGTTCGAGCACGGCAAACATACTGCCTGTGTTGGAGTAGGGACCGAAGAAGGTTCCGAACTTCTTGTTTATTTGTCGGGTCTTGAAGACACGGGGCAGATACTCGTTGGTAACGCAGATGCTGGGGTAGGTCTTGCCGTCCTTAAGCAGAACGTTGTAGCGTGGGTTGTACTTCTTTATAAGACTGTTCTCAAGCAGCAGAGCATCCTCCTCGGTGTTTACGACGGTGTAGCTGATGTCCTCAATCTTCGACACCAGCACCTTGGTCTTGAACCTGTCTACCTCCTTGTGG
>USCM01000067.1 GCA_900553155.1 uncultured Prevotella sp.
GTGTTCCCTGCCACAGCGGGTTGCCTGGCAAAGCTAACGCTTACGGAGAACATAAAGAAGGGCGACAAGACGGTGAAGATTGAGGGCAAGTCGTTGTCGCTTGTGAACAATATGGAGCCTCAGACGGTATGCCAAGCCGACACCGCCTATCTGAATGTGGAGTTTGTTAGCGGTTCATACTTCCGCAATTTCAGCGTTACATACAAGCCGCAGACGGTAAAGAAGCCCACCATTGCCACCCTCTCCTGCGACGGCAAGACACTCAGCGCCGAGCAAATCAAGGAGCAGATGGCAAACAACGGATATATAACCTTTGACGCCTCACCTTGGAAAAACGCCGACGAGGAGATGCCGGAGGTTACGGGTACAGCCACCGGCGACGGCTTTGTAACTGCCACCAAGGCAGACATCAGCACGCAGGAATGTAACGTAACGGTGATGACGCACAGCAACATAGAAGTGGAATCGTACCCCGTAAAGTTCGAGATGACAACACCGGACACGCCGCCCGTATTCACTGGAGTAACGGTAGGAGGTAAGTTATACACCAGTATGTCCAACGAGATATACGACGTACCGCGAAGTGGTGTCATCAAGGTTGGGTTCAGCCGAACCATGAAGCAAACCATGCTGAACGTGAACGGCACGTTGTATCTGTCCGAATCGGGCAAGGAACTGGCGTTTAGGTATTGGGACATAGCAGCAGGAGATGTCGTGAAGATAGTGGTTCCGGCGGGTAAACTAAAGGACATATATGGTGCTGCTTACGAGCAGGAGCTTTCGCTCACCCTGCATATAACGGAGGAGAAGGAGAAGTATCACCACCATACGTTCAACTTCGTGGTGGGACGCGACGGCACTATCGACCAAGCCATCAACGCTGCCAACGACAACGACTATTCTGACGGTCACCGCTTCTACATCTTCGTACCAGACGGCACGCATCATCTTACGGGCAACACCATCTCGGACATAGCCGGCGTGGGCGTCATCAACAACGGCGTAACCAGGATTAACGCCTCCAATGTGTCGCTTATAGGTCAGAGCAAGGACGGCACTATTATCTACAACGAGCCTAAGTACGGCGGTAGTGCCTACACCTCAACCATAGCCTTGGACGCAGGCGTCAACGACTTCTATGCCGAGGACATAACCATGGACAACCGCTTCGACTACATTAAGGCTAAGGACGAGAAGCTAAACACGCAAGCCATTGCCTTCCGCGACCGTGGAGACAGAACGGTGCTTAAGAACGTGGCGCTACGAAGCTATGAGTATACATACAACTCAAACAACCCTTCGGCAAGCTCGCGTGGCTACTTCGAGAACTGCGACATCACGGGAGCGGTGGATATGGTCATCGGCGACGGCAATATATGGTTCGAGGGATGCAACCTTATACTGCGCGACCGTGCCGCCAACAACATCGCTGCGCCTACCACACAGGCCATGCAGGAATGGGGCTACGTATTTAACTACTGCACTATCAAGCCTGAAGCAGACCAACTGACGTTGCTGAAGAACAAGAACTGGACACTGGGACGACCTGGCAACCACTCGCCGGCTTGCACCTTCCTCAATACAAGGATGCTCATTGAGCCGCGCCCATACGGATGGACGAAGAAGAAGACGAACCTTATGCTGCGCTTCCACGAGCATAACAGCATGAACGCGGCTGGCAACAAGCTGTCGCTCGACGCCCGCTCCATAGCTCTCTGCGTGCCTGCCGCCGGCTCTGACGAGTGTGTGCTTAGCGACGTAGAGGCTGCTTCGTACAATGTGCGCAACGTTCTTGGTGGCGACGACGGCTTCGAGCCTAACGACCTGTGCTGCCAGATAGATGCGGCATCGGCTGCCAATGAGGACAAGGATGCCAACAACACGACGTGGAACGACAACATCTCCATTGAGGACAACCTCCTTACGTGGGACGATGAGAAGATGGCGATGTGCTACTTTGTCTTTAAGCTGGACGAGAGCACGGGCAAGTGGACTTACGTGGACAACATCACAACAACATCATACGACCTCTCGAAGCTTGAGACGGGTTATTACTGTGTGCGTGCTGCCAACATGCGCGGTGGCTTGGGAGCTGCAACAAAGAGCGTATGGTATAAGAAACTCGCCCCCTACGTGCTCACCATCAGTCAGACTGGCGACGAGATGGTGGACGGCAAGCCATACGGATGGAGCACCATCTGCCTGCCTTTCAATGCCCGTGTGCCTGAGGAGGTTACGGTGTATGCTGCCACTGCACACAACAGTCAGAGTGCCGACGACAAGGTGAGCGACTACCTCATGACGCTCACACCTGTAACGGTGACCGACAGCCTTAAGGGTTATGTGGTGTATGGTCCTGCCGGCGAACATAGCTTCTCGCCCACTTCGCTTACCTCCGGCAAGCCTACCATACTTGAGGGCAACGCCACGGATGCTCCTCTGTCCGCCCTCAACATCCACTGCTACGTTCTCGCCGACAAGAACTGGGGCATAGGCTTCTATAGGTTCACCGGCTCTTACCTCGCCGCCAACCGTGCATGGCTCCCCTATAGCGTGGTGACAGACAATATGAACGAGTCGCTCTCTACCAGTCCCCGTGCCATCCGCTTCGAGATAGCCCCCACCTCTGGCATCTCTTCCGTCCACTACAACACCCCACTACCCGACGGCATATACACCATAGACGGCAAACGGGTAGACAGCATGACGCAACAGGGGGTGTATGTGGTAAGGAAGAACGGAAGAAGCGAGAAGAGAGTTAAGAATTAGGAGTTACGAGTTACGAATTGTTCATCCGATATTTGGAGTCCTGATGTTCGTGTAATGGACGTATAATAAAACCCCGATAAGTGATTGAACTTATCGGGGTGTATTTTTATATAGTCTGATTTGCAGTAAAAGTCTTTTTCCAGACAATGCGATAGGGTTCTGTAAGTAGAGTCTTATCGAAGAAACAGATTTGTATCTTGTCAGGCTTACACAAAACCACCTTGGCATCTGGAAACCTAACGGGTGTTTTTTCAAAGGTATTGGGGTGAGGCCAAACCCTTATTGCCTTATAGTTGAAATCAGCATTTTCCTTTTTCATATAGGCGAGTACAACAGGAAACTTTATGGTTGTAAGATTCAGTTTTTTCCTTATAAGTTCCGCACAATCTATGAACTCGTCAAACTGCCGTATGTCGCCCACCAAATCGTAGAGCAAGGGTGAATTTTGGTCGTAGGTCGTTTTACAAATGATATACCCATTTCGGCTGTACACGGTATCGCCCCACCATCTGGCATCCGCTATTCTCGTATCCCAGAAATAATAACCCTCACCCAGCCACGGCTCTTTTGTTCCGCTTTTCAAGATGCCGTTGGCATACCGCTCTGAACAGAAATACGGGCCGTGGTCTTCCACCTCCTCATCGTTCTGCCGGTCTTCGAGTGTCTGGTATATATCCGTGGTCTTCATACTCTCCGAACTATTCAATAACGGTTGTCTGTTCTTTCAGATTCTCCGTAAGCCCTATGAGGTTGACTGTAGGCAATACTACTGGCTGCATATTAGCCTGCAAGGTTATTGTGCTTACAAAAGCCCTAACGTATGGAAATACGATAGCCAGACTGTTTGGGTAGAAGTATTCGGGAATGTCGGCGATAGTAATACCACCGCCAAACGAAAACGAAGCCACACACGAAACCTTTACAACCTCCGTGTTAGTCTCTGTGCATCCTACCATAACGTCAAAGTCCAATTCATAGCGTGCTTCCTTTGTGTGAAACACTCCCTTAGGACTGAAAGATATATTCAACTCAGCATTGTCCGGTATGTTAAAGTCCAAAGATGCCTTAGTGAAACGATAATTATCTAATTTAAAAGCTGCTTTTTCCATGATTGCCTTATGCTGCTAAACAATACTTTGCGTCTGCTGCAATGCCATTTTCCCCCGTGCTGACTGATACGTCATATCTGTGTGTCTCCTCTTTCTCCTTGAAATTGGAATACGACACGGCTGTACCGAAATTCTCCCTAACGAATTCGGCGTACTCAATGACATCGGGGCCAATCTCATTGAGATATTCTCTCCAATCCTTTTCGATTACATCCTTTGGGGTGTTCTCGAAGTAATCTTTGAGACTTTCAAAAAGATTTCCCATAATTCTTAATGTATTTAATGTTTTGTACTTTAGGACTACAAAATTAATATTTTTAATACAAACGGCGATATTTTTTGCCCGTTAGTTACTTACTAATACGAATATTTAACACTAATCGTCCTAAAAAACTCATTTTAAGCGCATTATGCGACAAAAACACGTAAACGGGTTGTAAACGGGTTTACGACTGCTACACTATTGTTTTACGCCAAAAACGCCAAATTATCGGTACGGAAAACGACGATTTCCATACGACAAACCAACGATAACCGCACCGATAATCTCACTATAAACGTAGTGTTACATTGTTACGTATTATACGTCCATTACACGAACATAAATATTATACGTCCATTATACGAACCTAAAATTATACGTTCATTATACGATAAAATATTATACGTCCATTACACGAACTGACTTAATTGGTCTGTCATTAAGGCTTAATTGGAAGGTCATTAAGGCTTAGTTGGAAGGTTACAAAGCCTTGATTGGAAGGTTACAAAGCCTTGGTAATAATAGGATATGTGTACCACTTGCGACTTTAGACACACACTCTCCTATGACAATGTTTTTTTTCTGCCAACCCCTCATTCTGTCACTTTTCAGAACAGAAAATCTCGTAACACGTTGAGAGTTAATGGATAGCAGGAGTGATAGGTTGCGGCTCGAGGCGTTCACCTATCATTGATCTATCACTAAGGTCTCACTCTACTAACACAGCACATTACAGGGGGTGAGGCTTTGGTTTATTGTGAGTGAGACTTTAGTGATAGATCAATGATAGGTGAGCCTTGTATCTTGCCACCCAACACTCGTGTATACCATTAATAATCAACGATATACACCGACACATGGAGCAAAAAGTGATAGAATGAGGGGTTGAAAAAATAAAAAACTTATATACTTGTAGCTCCTTTGCTTGTAGTTCCCACAGAACTCACTCTAAATATCGGATGACCCATAAATCTCCCTAAGCGGAATCATTACAAAGTCGCGGTCTTTCATCAATGGGTGCGGCAGTGTTAGCTCGGGGGTATTGATGTGCAAATCGTCGTGCATCAGAATGTCGATGTCTATCGGTCTGTCGTGGTAGTGGCCATCTACCGACTTCGACATCCTTCCAAGTTCCCGTTCGATGCCCTGCGTTGCGGCAAGCAGCTGTTGCGGCGACAATGGGGTGAGCACCCTGACGCACATATTGAGAAACTTATTGGCAGACAGGAAGCCCCAAGGCTCGGTCTCGAGCATTGCCGACTGGCGGTCTACCGTGCCTACCTCCATGCCCAACAGGTCGATGGCACGACACATTGTGGCGTGTCGGTCGCCAAGATTGGAACCGAGCGAGAGGTAAGCCGTATGTATATCAGCGCTTGACATTAGTCGTTGAGGATAAGCAGCGCGTCGCCGTAGCAACCAAACATATAGCCGTTCTTGACGGCAAGGTTGTAGGCTTTCATAACGAGATCGTAGCCACCAAAGGCACAAGTCTCCATAAGCAGGGTCGACTGCGAATGATAGAAGTTTGAAATCATCGAGTCGGCAAGACCAAAGTCGTACGGTGGGAAGATAAACTTGTTGGTCCATCCCTCGTATTCCTTAAGCATACCATCGGTACCGACGGCAGTCTCTGTAGCCTTAACAACGCTTGTACCAACGGCACATACATGATGTCCCTCCTGCTTTGTCTTGTTGACAAGGGCGCAAGCCTCGGCACCGATGTGCATCTGCTCAGAGTCCATCTTGTGCTTGGTAAGGTCTTCTACCTCGATGTCGTGGAAGTTGCCCAGTCCGCAGTGCAGTGTGATGTATGCAAAGTTGATGCCCTTAATCTCCATACGCTTCATCAGCTCGCGTGAGAAGTGCAAGCCAGTAGCCGGAGCCGTAACGGCACCCTCGTTCTTTGCGAATATGCACTGGAAGTCGTCGAAGTCGTCCTCGGTGGCATGATGGTCGTCGCGGCGGTCGATGACGTAGCGTGGCAGCGGAGCCTCGCCGAGCGCATAAAGCTCGCGCTTGAACTCGTCGTGCGGACAATCGTATAGGAAACGCAGCGTGCGGCCGCGGCTTGTGGTGTTGTCGATGACCTCAGCCACCATTGTACCGCTCTCGTCGAAGAAGAGCTTGTTGCCTATACGTATCTTGCGTGCAGGCTCAACGAGCACGTCCCAAAGGCGCATCTCCTCGTTAAGCTCGCGCAGGAGGAACACCTCAATCTTAGCGTCGGTCTTCTCCTTTGTGCCGTAAAGGCGCGCCGGGAACACCTTAGTGTCGTTGAAGATGAACGTGTCGTGCTCGTCGAAGTAGTCGAGCACATTGCGGAAGTCGAGGTATTCGCCCTCAATAGGGTTTCCGTCGGCGTCCTTCTTAAACATATCGATAGTTTGAGATTTCTTATGCAAAACCATCAGTCGGCACTCATCGCGACGTGTTATGCGGAAGGTTTCCTTCTCGCCGTTGTCGTTCTTAAACTCACGGTAGATGCTGTGAGGATATAGTGCAATCTGATTTTCGGGTAACTTAAATTTAAACTGTGATAACTTCATAGTCTTTTTTATTTATTCATCTTCTGTAGTTTCTATTGTCTGCTGTGCCAGCCACTCCTCAAACTGCTCCAGCTCGATGCAGTTCTCCACACGATACTCGCCAGAGCGTGTGCGGCACAATGCCGTGAGGTAGGCACCCGAGTTTAAGGCTCTGCCAATGTCGCGAGCCAACGCACGTATGTATGTACCCTTTCCGCAAGCCACACGTATGGACATCTGCATCTTTTCGGCATCGAAGCCGAGCAGCTCTATCTCGTCTATACGTATCTGCTTGGGCTTAAGCTCCACGTCCTGTCCCTTGCGGCGCAGGTCGTATGCGCGCTGTCCGCCTATCTTGCAGGCACTGAATGTGGGCGGCACCTGCTCGATATCGCCCTCAAACTGGTGCAGCACCTCTTCGATGCGCTCGCGTGTTATGCCGTCGGTGGGATAGGTCTCGTTTACGGGATGCTCCATATCGTAGCTCGGTGTTGTGGCTCCGAGCTGCAAGGTGGCTGTATATTCCTTGCCGTGCTGCTGAAACTCCTCTATGCGCTTGGTAAACTTGCCTGTGCATAGCACCAACACACCTGTGGCAAGAGGGTCGAGCGTTCCGGCATGGCCTACCTTGAGCTTCTTCACTCCGAGGCGAACACAGAGGCGCTTGCGCACGTATGCCAAGGCGCCGAAACTCGTCATTTCAAGAGGCTTGTTGATGGCGATAACTTCGCCTTTGCTGAAATTCATATTGTCTTTGTTCTATTGTTTAGAGCAATGAGCACACTATTGTTACGGCTCCTGCTATGGCACAGTAGATGCCAAAGTAGATAAGCTTGCCTTTCTTTACGATGTTTATCATCCACTTGCAGGCAAGACATCCGCTAAAGAAGGCTGCAAGGAAGCCTACAACGAGCGGCAACACGCTTATGTCGCCAAACGCCTCCTCGCCCTTTACTGCCTTAAGCACGTCGAGAAGAGCCTCGCCAAGGATGGGAGGGATGACCATAAGGAAGGAGAACTGAGCCAGCTTCTCCTTCTTGTTGCCAAGCAACAGACCGGTGGCGATGGTAGAACCAGAGCGCGACAAACCCGGAAGCACGGCGCAAGCCTGTGCCAAACCTATGATGAAGGCGTCCTTAAGCGAGATGTGCTCGCGCTGACGGGGCTTGGCATAATAAGAGAAGGTGAGCAGGACGGCTGTCAAAAGCAGGCAGCAACCCACAATGAGCAAGCCCGAACCAAATATCTCCTCAACCCTGTCCTTGAAGAAAACGCCAACGATGCCGATTGGTATCATTGACACTACGATGTTGAGGAAGTACTTGGTCTCGTCGTTCATCTTAAACTTGAAGAGACCCTTCAATATCCAGTCTATCTCCTTCCAGAGCACAACGAAGGTACTCATAACTGTTGCCACGTGCACCAATACGGTAAAGGCAAGATTCTCCTCGCCGTCGATACCAAAGAGATACGAACCTATGGCAAGGTGTCCACTGCTACTTACGGGCAAATATTCGGTAAGTCCCTGTACGATGCCAAGGACCAAAGCTTGTAACCAATCCACTTTTGTTATTTCGTTTTAGTATTACCAATTCCTACTTATATAATATAAGCCATTGCTGTTTCTTACTTCTCTACCTTGTCCTTAGGTTTGCGAATAATGGCATAAATGATAGAGATGAAGCCGACGAAGCAAACCACCGGAGCCACTTTGATGCGGCGCACACTGAAGATGTCGTTGTCGAAAACCGTCTCGTCGCTACCAGCTCCACTCATAAGAATGAAGCCAAGAATAACAACCAACATTCCTACTGCCAAGATTATGAAGTTGGTCTTGTCGAAAGCTAAATTTCTTTTATCCACGATTTTATTGTTATAAAGTTGAATGTTTAAATCTTGTAGAGGTCGCCTGCCTTCATACGCAAGAACTTGTTGACCGATATTGTCGAGCAGATGGCGGTGATAAAG
>USCM01000068.1 GCA_900553155.1 uncultured Prevotella sp.
AAACGAGCCGTTGCTGTTTCTCATCGAGTTGACACTGTTGGTTACAGTTCTATTGTTGCGGTTGCCAAAGCTATTGTTGTTGTTCTGCGGAGCAACGCCGGCAGGACGGTTGCCAAAGCTCTGACGGTTGCCACGTCCATAGTCGCCGCGGTTGAATCCGTCGCGCATACCAAAGTGGTTCTTGGTGTGCTTGGGCCTAAAGTCGCGTCCGTGATACCATGAGCGACCGTGATTGCTGTGCCATGAGTGTCCGCCGCAGTAGCTTACGTACACACGCGGACGGTGGAAGTAGTAGTAGTCGCGGTACGGATAGCGTGCATATATGCCAAATCGCCAGTAGCCTCCACTAAAGTAGAGAGGGCGATAGAAGTAGGCTGCGTCGCAGAAAGCACGATACTGCCAGTCGAGCAGGATGTAGCTCAGGTCGAGATTGCGGTATCTCCAGTACGAGCCATAAAGGTCGTCCACCGTATTAACGCTCATCAGATAGTCGAGGTTTATCTCATAAGCTGCCTCATACTGGTCATCAGTAAGATTAAGCTCGTATGCCATCTTGTCTGTGAGGAACAGAGCCTGCTGCCGAGCCTGCTCGTAACTCATTGCGTTTGCTGTGAATGTGAGTGTAAACAGCAATGCCATTATAGATATAAACCTTTTCATAATATCGTTGTTTTATTGGTTCAACATATTGTGTTATTTCTTTACACTTGCAAAGTTAGCTATACATTACAACCCGACAAAAGGATTTTCCCTAAACCCGTGGGGGAAAATCCCTATACCGTTCAAAACTGCCAATAAGTCAAAAAAAACGCAACCAATGTTGTTCATATAAATAATAATGTATATATTTGTTGTCATTATGAAAACCTTAGCAAGTTCGTTGCTCCGCGCGCTGTGCGCTATAGCCGTAGGAGCGCTGCTCGTGAAGTACCGCGAGCAGACAGTAGAGTGGATTACAATAGCCATTGGCGTATTGTTCTTCGTGTCGGGTGTGTTCTCGTGCGCCGTGGCTCGCGGCAAGAAGCAGGACATAGAGGTATACGATGCCGACGGCCGCAAGCTTACGGGTACACGTCCCCTGTTCCCCATCGTGGGGTTGGGTAGCCTTATCCTCGGCATCGTCCTTACCATCATGCCAACGGCGTTTGTAAGCTACCTTATGTATCTGCTTGCCGCCATCCTCATCCTTGGAGCGGTGAGCCAGTTTGTCAACCTCATAGCCGCTTCGCGCCTTGCACACATAGGCGTCTACTTCTGGGTTATGCCTGCGCTTACGCTCTTGGTGGGCGTCATTGCCTTGATATCGCCCGCAAGTATTGCCTCGGCACCGCTCTTCGTTATTGGTTGGGCAATGATGGTGTACGGAGCTGTGGAGATACTCAACGCCATAAAGATATACCAGCTGCAGCGTTTCTTTGAGCGCAACACCCCCAAGACGCCTGCAACAACCACCGAAGAGGCGGAGCAGGATACAGACAACAACTAATAAATATACTGAAAACTAATACATTACATTCTACTATGACAAAAAACATCCATTTGGCATTGCGTCATGTCCTGACGCTGATGCTCACCCTCGTGTGCTGTCTGCAAGTATCGGCTGCCAACGACTTCGACACCTTTATGCAGCGCATACGCAAAGACGCACGCCGCAACCCCAATGTGGAGAAGTGGCTCAAGCTGTACGACGCCGAAAAGGGTTCGTTCAACGACATCGACTATTCGCGCAACGACATCACCAACTGGCCGCCGCAGAAGCATCTCGAACGTTTGGAGGACTGGGCTGCTGCCTACATCAACGAAAAGAACAAGCACTACGGCGACGAGGCGCTTGCCGACAACATCATCAAGGCACTGCAATTCTGGCAGGACCGCGACCCCAACTGCAAGAACTGGTGGTTCAACCAAATAGCCGAACCGCAGGCGCTCGGCATCATCCTAATACAGATGCGCGCCGGAAAGAAGCAGGTTCCGCAACAACTTGAGGCTGCCATCCTTAAGCGTATGCTTACCGACGGAGGCGACCCTGTCAAGTGGACAGGTGCCAACCGCACCGACATCTGCCTGCACTGGATATACCGCTCGTGCCTTGAGAGCAACGAGAAGGATATGCAGACGGCTATGCAGCTGGTGTTCGACCCCGTATGCTATACCACAAAAGAGGGCTTTCAGTACGACGGCTCCTACTTTCAGCACGGCACCCAGCTCTATATCGGAGGCTACGGCGACGAGATACTGAAGGGTGTAACGCAGGTTGCGATGTACGCTCTCGGCACACGCTATGCCTTGGACAACGACAAAGTGCAGCTGCTGAGCCGATTTATGCGCGAGACCTACTATCCATCCATACGTGGCAAGTATATGCTGTACGACGTTATGGGCCGCAGTATGAGCCGTGTCAACATGCTCAACAAGAGCAGCAAGGCTCTCTTTGCACGCCGAATGATTAAGCTCGACCCGGCTCATGCCGACGAGTTTAAGCAGATAGTAGACCGACTGACGGGCAAGCAGCCGGCTTCGTACGCAATAAAGCCGGCGCACAACCACTACTTCCGTGCCGACTATACCATGCACGTGCGCAAGGGCTACACCTTCGACGTGCGTATGGTGTCCAACCGTACGTCACGCCTTGAGTATGGCAACAAGGAGAACCTGAAGACCTACTTTGTGTCGGACGGATGCAACGCTTTGGTCAAGAGCGGCGACGAATACTTCAACATCTTCCCTGCCTGGAACTGGACACGCATACCTGGAACCACTGCTCCGCAGATGGCTGAGGTGCCGCTTGCACAGCACGACTGGCAGCAGGAGGGTACGTCGCAGTTTGCTGGTGGCGTTACCGACTCTATATATGGTGCCACTGCCTATGCCTACGACGACACATGGGCTGGCATCGACACACGGGCTAAGAAGGCGTGGTTCTTCTTCGACAACGAGATAGTGTGTCTTGGCTCTGGCATAACATCGTCCAACGCCAACCCAGTGTTTACAACCCTCAACCAGCGTCTTGCCCATAAAACCGACGCTGTGCTCTACGCAGAGGGCAAGAAGGTTGTTGCTGCCAAGGACGCCGACCATATCAAGGCTTCCAACATTAGCTGGGTGAGCCACGACGGCACCGGCTATGTGTTCCCGAAGGGCGGCAATGTGGTGCTCGACTTCGACATACAGAAGGGCAAGTGGAAGGACATCAACCACAGTATGCCTAACCGCGAGGAGGCGTATCAGGTCTTCGCCCTGTCTCTTGACCACGGTGTCAAGCCTGTAGACGCCTCTTACGCCTACATCGTTGTGCCCGAGGCAAGCGATGCCAAGACGCTCGACGCCTACTGCAAGAAGCAGCACGTCAACATCCTCAGCAACACTGCCGACATACAGGCAGTTGAGCAGACCGACCTCGGCGTATGGCAGGCGGTGTTCCACAAGCCTGCAACCCTTACCGCCCGCAACCTTACGCTCAGCGTCGACAAGCCTTGCATCGTTATGGTGCGCCGCCACAACGACGGCAGTGTTACGCTGCACGTGGCAGATCCGGCACAGAAGCAGGAGCCAATAAACGTTGAACTCAAGCTTAAGGGTAGTCTCAATAAGGCAGTCAAGCAAGTGTGCGACTTCACAGGAACGGGCATCTACGCTGGACAGACTAAGGTGTATAGGCTGAAGTAAAGGCAAAAAGTAACAATAAAAGGTATGACGATAAACATAAAAAACATTTATCCTTATGTTCTTATGTTCTTCTGTCTTAAAATATTAACATATACTCGTGTCTTCTGTTTTTTATGTTTATCGTCGTACATTAGACCTTGATGTATAACCGGAGGCTTACGCCTTCAATCCTTCGATAAACTGCTTCATCTCTGCCTCGTGCTCCTTAGCCTTGAGGAAGAGGTGCCACTGGTTCTTGGCACGAACGAGGTTGTGCTCAGGATACTTGCACTTCCAGTAGTGGTCGCCGTTGAGGTAGTCCCAAAGGAAGCGTACAGCCTGCATGTATGGGAACAGCTCGGCAGCGTAAGGCAGAAGCGAAATCTCAAGAGGCGAGAGGAACGACGAAGCCGACTCGATGTAGCCACGTGTGAAAGCCTCGAAGATGTCCATGCGGAAATCAATCTTGTCAAACTCTGGCGAGTCCTCGGCAATGGTGTTGGCGCCAGTGCGCAGGAAGTCGCCGTAGTCGCTGACGAAGAGCGATGGCATAACAGTGTCGAGGTCGATAACGCAGAGTACGCGGCCATCCTTGTCAAACATCATGTTGTTCACCTTAGTGTCGCAGTGGCAAACGTGCTTCTGGAGCTTGCCCTCACGGAAGAGGCGCTCGCCGAGGCACATCTCCTCGCTATACTTCTCAAGCTCGTCGATAAAGTCCTGTACGCCAGCCACACGTCCGGCACGGTCTTCCTTTACAGCCTGGCGCAGCTGGTCGCGGCGCAACTCCATGTTGTGGAAGTTGGGGATAGTCTCGCCAAGACGGTCGGTGATGTCTGCAACCTGAGCCTCAAACTTGCCGAAAGCCTTACCAGCGTGGTACGAATACTCGGGGTTGACGGTCTCAACGGTTATGGCATCAGGGATGAAGATAGACATACGCCAGTACTTGCCGTCGTCGGTCTTGATGTAGGTCTTGTCGTTGTCGGCCTTCACGAAGGTCAGAACGCGGCGGTCTATGTCGTCGGCGCCTTCCTTCTCAAGCTGCTTGCGGATGTGTGTCGTTACCTCATAGATGTTGTGCTGCAAGAGGTCGACATCTGTAAATATGGAGTCGTTGATGCGCTGCAATACATAGTCGGGTGCATCTGGCTCAACGGTATTCACTTTGTAAGTGTCGTTAATGAGTCCGTTGCCCAAGGGCTTAACTTCAGAAACGGTGCCTTTAATGTTAAAGTGGCTGATGATTTGGTTGAGATTGTTCATTTTTATAGCTTGTTTTTAAAATAAATCAGATTTAATGTAGTTAATTATGTAGATGCTGTGTCATTATATTAAAATATATGTGACGCATTTGCAAAAATACGTAAAAACATCCTTAGTACAAAACTTTGATAGTCATTTAACAATAAATAATATGAAGAAAATCTTAATTTCACTCTTGTTTGTGTTGGTTTCGGCTGTTTGCGCCAACGCTCAGTTGCTTTATCGCGTGTCGGGTGCCGACCTTAAAAAGCCGTCGTACGTCTTCGGTACCTTCCACCTTGCCAACTCGCCTTTTGCCGACAAGATTGCCGGTGTGCGCCAGGCGCTTGATGCTACCGACCAGGTGTATGGCGAACTGAATTTTGATGTGATGCTAAACCCTGACAGCATGCAGGTTATGCAGAAGCACATGCTCCTGCCGGAGGGCAAGACCTTGAAGACGGTGCTAACCCCCGAGCAGTACAAAAAGCTTGATGCGGTGCTGGTAGACTATATGGGTGTAGGTCTAAGCAACCCTATGGTGGCTCAGCAGATGGGCAAGATGTCGCCCGCCACGCTGCTCACACAGCTTATGGTGTTGCAGTATCTTAAGGCTCACATGGGCGAGTTCGACCCTACAAACCTTATCGACCAGTACTTCCAGAAGCAGGCCAAGCAGAACAACGAACCAGTAGGCGGACTTGAGACGCTGTCGTTCCAGGCAAGTCTGTTGTACGGAGCGCCGCTCAAAAGACAGATTCAGCAGCTCGACTGCTTCCTTAACAACCTCGACTATTATGCCCAGTTTACCGAGCGCATGGTCAAGGCTTACTACGCACAGGACGTCAAGGCTCTGCTTGACCTTATGAACGAGAAGTTCAACACAACGTGCGACTACACTCCTGAAGAGATGGCACGGCTGCTCGACAACCGCAACCTCGACTGGGCAAGTCGTATGCCTGCCATCATGAAGGCTGCCCCAACCTTGTTTGTTGTGGGTGCCGGACACCTGCCGGGCAGTAAGGGCGTGCTTAAGCTGCTGCAGGAAAAAGGATACACGGTTGAGGCTGTTAAGCCTTAACTGCAAATAGAGGCTACTATTTAGGTAGAACCAACGGCTGCATTGCAGCCGTTTTTTCGTTGAACAAGTCTTGGTCGACACGCCGAGCGCGCAGACTTCTAACCTTGGAGAAGTCGGCAAAGTAGGGGTCGGAAGATAGATACCAACGGTGGTCCACAATCTCCTTTACCCCCTGAGCCATAACATCAAGCTTGCGTGCCGACCGCGGACTGACCACCGACAGCATGCGTGAGCCGTCGTCAAGCACTATGGCAAGCACAAGGAAGGCTGAGCGGCGCGACCTGCCCTGCTCGTCGGCTATCTTGCGGCCACGCATTGACGACGAGACGGTGATGTGCCAACCATACCGGCTGTTGAGCCTGTGCATCATCTCGCGAAACACCTTGCCGTGCGACGACGTGTCGGGGATGTGCTTAAACATAATATAATAATGTATCATCTCGTGCAGCAGCGTCTCCTGAAACTCGCGTTCGGTACACTCGTAGTAGGTGCTGATGCGTATGGTGAAGTCGGTGTACACACGCTTCATCAGCCGGCGCGTACACTTGCAAGCCATTGTGCCAAGGCGGGTGCGGGCTTTCGACAGGACAATACGTGGCATAGGCAGCTCAGAACCGAAGTAGTAGGTGTTGAACTGCCTAAACCATGTGCGCAGTATGTCGGTTGTCAGTGTCATTCGGCACAGTCGGGATAAACCGATGTAAGGTAAGCCCCAACCTTGTCGGACATAACGGTGCCGAGCACAACCTTGCCCTCAGGGTCGACAACATATACCGTAGGAATCCACTTTACGCAGTAGGTCTGCGCCACAGCCGACTCGCGCATGTGCTTCATATCGCTAACCTGTGTGTACTTGATGCCGAGTTTCTCCACGCCATTCTTCCATGCCTCGGCCTTGGTGTCGAACGACACGCCAACAAACTCAACCCCCTTGGGAGCGAATTTCTCGTACAATGACATAATGTATGGCGAGTCCTTGCGGCAGTCGGGACACCACGAAGCCCAGAAGTCGAGCACCACATACTTGCCACGCAGGCTCTTAAGTGAGAACTGCTTGCCGTCTATGGTATGCAGGTTGATGTCGGGAGCGTCGGTTCCCGGCTTCAGCAGATTGGTGGCATACTTTGCGTCGAGGTCTTCCACAACACCGCTCTGGGCGTTGGCAGGAGCCTGTGCGCTTATGGCCTGTGGCATAACGGTTAGTGCCAAGGCAAAGAGAAATAGCTTAATTTGCTTCATATTGTTTTGTTTTAAATTTATTTATTGTTCATATTATGGCTCAGTTTGCGTCTTCGGCCAGTTCACCAAGAACAGCTTTTCGGTAGCTCGTGTAAACGCCGTGTACAGCCAGTGTATATAGTCGGGCGTCAGCATATCGTCCGTCATGTATCCCTGGTCGACGTATACGTGCGCCCACTGACCGCCCTGTGCCTTGTGGCACGTCACGGCATAGGCATACTTTATCTGCAAGGCATTGTAGTAGGGGTCTTCCTTAAGCTTCTTGTAGCGCTCGGGCTTGGTGCGTATGTCGGCATAATCGAGCATCACCTGTTCAAACAGGCGGTCGCTTTGCTCACGCGTCAGAGCCGGAGCCTCGGTCGAGAGCGAGTCGGTTAGAGCCGTAACCTGCAGCTCGTAGTTGTCGTAGTCGGGAAACTGCAGCCAGAGGTCCACAAAGTGGAAGCCATAAAGGTCGCGCCTGTTGCGCACACGTTGTATCACGGCACGGTCGCCGTTGGCTATGAAGGATGGGGTAGGCTGTTCTACAGGTAGTGTCGGAACAGCCTGTGGCTTAACTGGTATAGCAGTTGCCGCACTATTAACGCTGCCATTGGCAGCCATATTTTGTGCCGCTGGCGATGTGGAATCCTTTGCCAGACCGGCACGGTTCTTTACTGCGTCTTGCTCGGTCCAGTAGTAGTTGTTCTTCACCACCATAAGCCAGTCGCCCGACGTAAGCTCTTCCTCCCTCCAAAGCACCTGGTTGCGTATGCCCTGGTTGTATATGTTGGCGCGCTTGTTCGACCTCGTCACCACCATCGTCTCGTCCATGCCCACCTGCGAATAGCTCGTTGCAAGCGACTCGATAAGCTCGTTGCCCGGCACATTGACGATGTCGGCAAATCCCTTAAACCTAATCTTGGGCAGCTCCGTAGCCTCGTCGTGGGTAATCATCTGGCGTATAACGGTGGCGTTGTAGAGTATGCCCGATTGCTGGCTCTGTCGCAACACCTCCTTAAGGTCGCTCTCGTACACCGTCAGTCCGTAGCCACGCATGAAGTCGGAGCACAGGGCAGGCGATTCTTCCTCGCCCACAGGTGGCAGCTGCGCCTTGTCGCCGATAAGCATCAGCCGGCAGTTGCGGCCCGTATATACAAACTGCACAAGGTCGTCCAGCAGGCATCCCGTGCCAAACACCGCCCCCTGCAAGCCCTCATTGGCTATCATCGACGCCTCGTCCACCATAAAGAGGGTGTCGGTGTGCATGTTGGGCGCAAGCGAGAAAGCCCCCTCCATCGACTTCTGCCGGTAGATGCGGCGGTGTATGGTGGAAGCCGGCGTGTCCGAGTTGATGGAGAACAC
>USCM01000069.1 GCA_900553155.1 uncultured Prevotella sp.
GCCACAAGAGCGCGATACATCAGCACACCCGGAACCATAGGGATGACACTCGGGATAGAGAGCACGTGGTGAGGAACATGGAACTTGTGCACAGCCTTGACACACACAAGCGAAATCAACGCACTGCCCGCAAGCGAACCAATGGCAAGACCCATATCCAAGCCAATGTTGTTGTTAGACGGACCGAGGTTTACGAAGTTGCGTGTACATACCGCGATGATACCACCTATGGCAACCACCCACAACAGGCGACGCTGAATGTTGAATATCATAGAGAAGCCCATGGCCGAGATAGCTGCTGCGACAGCATACGATATGTAGTTGTTGTGCGGAATCATCGGTATGGTGTAGAACTGCGTCAAGTCGAAATGCGACAGCTTCAGGAAGAAGGCTATACCGAACGACATTGCCACAATCATAAGGAACGTGTTGATGGCTCGCGTCAGTCCCACCTGTATATAGTTGTCGAGCATATCGTCAACAAAGTTTATCAAAGGCACACCCGGCACTATGAACAGCGCACATGCCAACAGCGGATGCAGCGGAGTGCTTGTCCACGACGACGGCAACCACATTGTGAGGAAGGCAAGCAGTGTAGACACGAAAGCGGCTACGGCGATGCCCATATAGTTGTTGAAGCCCTTGCGCAGCAACCAGCCACGCAGGTACATACCCACGGCAGCGGCAAACGACGCATAGAAGAAAGCGGTCCAGTCGCAACCGAACTGAATACAGAATCCGCCACAGGCAAAACCTGTACCTATAGCTACCTGCAACGGGGTATAGTTGCGCTTGCGTGTGGCTATAGCCTCAAGTTCCTCGGCATACTGCTCGATGGTGTAGTCTTCGGTGATGGCTTTCCACGAAAGCTTCGAGATGAGCGAGATGCGGGTCATGTCGATGCCGTGCTTGGTGCAACGCTGGAACTTTGTGAACGAGTGCTCGCCGTCACTGAGGTTCACCATAAGCATATTGAACTGTACATACACATGCAGATGCTCTTCCGGCAAACCGAGGAATGCGGCAACACGGTTCATGTTGCGAATGATACGGTTAGTGTCGGCAGCACTTTCTACAAGTAGTTGGCCGGTCTTCAACAGCAAGTCAAGCTTACGCCTAAGTAACTTTTCGTACTCGATTTTTTGGATCTGGTCCATACTTTCTCTCTTTATTGTAATTTGATTGAATAAAAATAGATATATTATCCTCTAAAACGGGTACAAAGGTACTGCTTTTTTACGACATATAGAATAATATCAATAATTTATTGTATCTTTGCATACAACTAAAACACACATTGGTATGAAAGAATTCTTCAAGTACGTTGCCGCAACAGTTGTAGGCATTATTGTTTTCTTCATTGTAGCCGGTATGTTCGGATTTATGAGCATTGTCGGCATGATAGCTTCGAGCCAGGCCACACAGACCGTTGAAGACGGGTCGGTGCTTGTGCTCAATCTTTCTGGCTCTATAAGCGAGCAGGGACAGGACGACCTCTTTGGCAAGCTTACTGGCGACTATAGTCCAACAGTAGGCATGAACGACATTATCGCCTCTATCAAGAAGGCTAAGACCAACGACAACGTTAAGGGCATATACATTGAGGCTGGCGCTCTGAGTGCCGGCATTGCCACACTGCAGGAGATACGCAACAACCTTGAAGACTTCCGCAAGAGCGGCAAGTGGATTGTGGCTTACGGCGATACCTACTCGCAGGGCGCCTACTACCTTGCCTCGGTTGCCAACAAGGTGTACATCAACCCTAAGGGTATGCTCGACTGGCACGGCTTGGGCTCGCAGCCAATATTCTACAAGGACGTGCTTGCCAAGTTTGGCGTTAAATACCAGGTTGTAAAGGTGGGAACCTTCAAGAGCGCCACCGAGACCTATACCGAAGACCACATGAGCGACGCCAACCGCCTGCAAACCAAGCTCTACATCGACGGCGCATGGAGCAACATCTGCAACGCTGTTTCTAAGAGCCGCGGCATCAGCGTCGACTCGCTCAACGCATACGCCGACGAGTACCTGCTCTTCTCGTCTACCGAAACTCTTGTAAAGCGCAAGATGGTGGACGGCCTGATGTATGCCGACAAAGTAAAGGAAACCGTAAAGAAGATGCTCAAGCTTGAGGACGACGACACCGTTCCGCAGCTCAGCGTAAGCGATATGCTCAACACCAAGGAAGAGGATGTGGACGGCGACCAAATTGCCGTATACTATGCCTACGGCGACGTGGTGCAGAACGAGGTTCAGTCGATTGCCATGGGTGGCAACCACAGCATCGCCTCGTCTACCGTGTGCAAGGACCTTGAGGGCCTTATGAACGACGACGACGTTAAGGCTGTTGTCATCCGCGTCAACTCGGGTGGCGGCGACGCCTACGCCTCAGAGCAGATATGGCACTACGTAAGCATGCTCAAGGCAAAGAAGCCGGTGGTTGTGTCGATGGGCGATTATGCCGCATCGGGCGCCTACTATCTCTCGGCTCCCGCCTCATGGATTGTGGCTCAGCCCAACACGCTTACCGGCAGCATCGGTATCTTTGCCATGATACCCGACCTCAGCGGCCTTGTTACACAGAAGCTCGGCGTCAAGTTTGACGAGGTAAAGACCAACCGCAACTCTACCTTCGGCAACATCATGGCCCGCCCGTTCAACGCCGAGGAGACAGCTATGATGCAGGCATACGTCAACCGTGGCTATGCCCTCTTCCGCAAGCGTGTTGCCGACGGACGCCGACTGCCTGTAGAGAGTGTGGAGAAGATAGCACAGGGACGTGTTTGGATAGGCAACGACGCTCTTAAGATTAAGCTTGTCGACCAGCTTGGCGGCTTGGACGACGCCATAAAGAAGGCTGCACAGCTTGCCAAAATAAAGGAATACTATACAGCCGAATACCCGGCACCTGCCTCATGGGCCGACCAGCTGCTTGGCTCGACGTCGGGCGGCAACTATCTCGACGACCAGCTGCGCTCCACCCTCGGCGACCTCTACGAGCCGTTGAGCCTCCTGCGCAACATCGACAAGCACCAGGCTATACAGGCACGACTGCCGTATGTACTGAATGTAAAGTAACAACAAACGTATTAATAAAGATGAGAACTGAAGGTGATTTCATAAAAATCAACGAGTGGCTCACACCACTCAGCTGGCTCTACGGCATCGGAGTGCGCCTGCGCAACTGGATGTTCGACATCGGCGTGCTCAAAAGCCAGAGCTACGACATCCCCATTATTGCCGTGGGCAATATCACGGTGGGCGGCTCTGGCAAGACTCCGCACGTGGAGTATCTTGTCAACCTGTTGCACGAGAAACTTAAGGTGGGCGTGCTGTCGCGTGGCTACAAGCGCAAGAGCCGTGGCTACGTGCTTGCCAACGCCGACACACCGATGCACCTCATTGGCGACGAGCCTTACCAGATGCGCCACAAGTTCAACGACATATACGTTGCCGTTGACAAGAACCGACGCAACGGCATATCACGCCTTACATCCGACGATGCCACAAAGGATGTGGACGTTATCCTCCTGGACGACGCCTACCAGCACCGCTACGTCAAACCGGGCATCAACATCCTGCTCGTCGACTACCACCGACTCATCATCTACGACAAGCTGCTGCCTGCCGGACGTATGCGCGAGCCGCAAGAGGGCAAGTCGAGGGCCGACATCGTTATCGTAACCAAGTGTCCAAAGGACCTCAAGCCAATGGAGTTTCGTGTGCTGAAGCGTGCGATGGACCTCTATCCTTATCAGGAGCTCTACTTCACCACGCTGCAATACGAAACCCTCAAGCCTGTATTCGGCAATACACGACGCCCGCTTGCCGACCTGCCTAAAGGCATAAACATACTGCTCTTGACGGGCATAGCGTCGCCACAGCAGATGATGATGGACCTCCAGCCGGTGTCGCACAACATCACACCGCTGACTTTCGGCGACCACCACCAGTTTACAGCCGACGACATAGAGCGCGTCAACTCTACTTTCGCGGCTATGAGCAACCCTAAGATTATCATAACAACCGAAAAGGACGCCACACGTCTGACCGACATCGAGGGCCTTTCGGAAGATACAAAGAACAACATTTACGCCTTGCCGATACGAATAAAGTTTATGTTGGAAGGCGAAGAAGAATTTAACAATAAAATAACAAGCTATGTACGAAAAAATTCAAGAAACAGCATCCTGGTTAAAAGAAAGGATGACAACAAATCCTGAAACTGCCATCATTCTTGGCACTGGCCTCGGTCAGCTCGCTACCGAAATCACCGACTGCTACGAATTTGCATACACGGACATCCCCAACTTCCCTGTATCTACAGTAGAGGGCCACTCTGGCAAGCTTATCTTCGGTAAGCTCGGAGGCAAGGACATCATGGCTATGCAGGGCCGATTCCACTACTACGAGGGCTACTCGATGAAGGACGTAACATTCCCTATACGCGTTATGTACGAGCTGGGCATCAAGACTCTCTTCGTGAGCAACGCTTCGGGCGGCATGAACCCCGAGTTCAAGATTGGCGACTTGATGATTATCACCGACCACATCAACCTCTTCCCCGAGCATCCGCTGCGTGGCAAGAACTTCCCTACCGGCCCACGTTTCCCGGACATGCACGAGACATACGACCACGCCCTCATCAACCAGGCCAACGAGATAGCCAAGGAGAAGGGCATCCGCGTGGTTCACGGCGTATACGTAGGCGTACAGGGTCCTACCTTCGAGACACCTGCCGAGTATAAGATGTACCACCGCCTGGGTGGCGACGCTGTAGGCATGAGCACCGTGCCTGAGGTTATCGTGGCTCACCACTGCGGCATCCGCACCTTCGGCATCTCTATCATCACCGACCTCGGATTGGAAGACACCCCTGTTGAGGTTTCACACGAGGAGGTTCAGGTGGCTGCCAACAACGCTCAGCCATTGATGACAGAGATTATGCGCGAGATGATTAGCCGTGCCTAATATTAATTAATGTATGACAGACATTTCAACACTCGGTGAGTTTGGCCTTATACGCCATCTCACCGACAATATCAAAATCAAGAACACGTCCACCATCAAAGGCGTGGGCGACGATTGTGCCGTGCTCCATTATCCCGACTCGGAGGTGCTTGTTACCACCGACATGCTTATGGAGGGTGTACACTTCGACCTTACCTATATCGACCTGCAGCACCTTGGCTACAAGTCGGCTATGGTAAACATCAGCGACATCTTTGCCATGAACGGCACCCCACGCCAGCTCACCGTGAGCCTTGCCTTAAGCAAGCGCTTTAAGGTAGAGGATATGGAGGAGTTCTACAGCGGCTTGCGCCTTGCCTGCGACAAGTGGGGCGTCGACATCGTTGGCGGCGACACCACATCGTCGTACACCGGTCTTGCCATCAGCATCACCTGTATAGGCGAGGCTCGCAAGGAGGACATCGTATACCGCAATGGAGCCAAGGACACCGACCTTATCTGTGTTACGGGCGACTTGGGTGCAGCCTATATGGGTCTGCAACTGCTCGAACGCGAAAAGAGCGTGTACTACCAGCAGGTGGACGAGGCTCGCAAGAAGAACGACAAGCGCGCGCTTGAGGAACTTAAGGGCTTCCAGCCCGACTTCGCCGGCAAGGAGTATCTGCTGCAGCGCCAGTTGCAGACGGAAGCTCGCGGCGACATCATAGCCAAGTTTCGCGAGCTCAACATCCATCCAACATCAATGATGGACATCAGCGACGGTCTGTCGAGCGAGTTGATGCACATCTGCAAGGAGTCGAACTGCGGTTGCCGCATATACGAGAAGAACATTCCTATCGACTACCAGACGGCTGTTATGGCTGAGGAGATGAACATGAATGTTACTACCTGTGCGCTCAACGGCGGCGAGGACTACGAGCTGCTCTTCACTGTGCCTATTGGCGACCACGAGAAGATTGAGCAGATGGATGGCGTCAAGCTCATCGGTCATATCACCCGCCCCGAGCTTGGACACATGCTCGTTACTCGCGACAACCAGGAGTTTGAGCTTAAAGCTCAGGGCTGGAATCCGCTGGCAGACAAGTAACAACGTGTTAAATTGAGCATTAACGCCAATTATACGGCATAACACTAACGCCAATTATACGAACCGAAGATTGTTGGGTCGTGTAATTGGCGTTAGTGTTATGCCGTATAATTGGCGTTAATGCATTGACATTGTAAATGCCACCCTCACCGATAAACCCCAGTTTTGTATCACTCCAAATATAGTATGAACAGATTTTATTACGGCTTAGTACCAAAGAAGCCTATGAATTCATCAAAGTCTTTAACTCTGCCATACTGGATATGGAGAAAACATATTAAGACGAGTTTAACTAAATGGTTGCATAGCAATTTTCTGCCTCTTTACGAGCTTTAGCAAACTCTTCTTGTACTTGTTTTTCCATTTCCTTTTTTCGCTGAATCATTCCACGAAGCACAGCTATAGCCTCTTCTCGATTCTTTATTTTTAGTGCCATACCCTATCCTTTCTTTTAAAGTTTTCTTTTGGCAAAAATACAATTTATCTTTGTATCTGCCAAAAGAGTCATTTACAAATTACATTCTACCCTTATAAATTTCATATATTATGGAGATTAAATCTTTAATAATATGGTATATAGAAGCAAACACAAAAAAGGAGCTACTCTAACGAGTAACTCCTTCTTAATGTTGTGGTACCACCAGGAATCGAACCGGGGACACAAGGATTTTCAGTCCTTTGCTCTACCAACTGAGCTATGGCACCAACACTATGTCGCTTAATTGCGAGTGCAAAGGTACGAATAATATCCCTTACCACCAAATAAATTATGAAGTTTTTTACAATTAATATTATTCTCTATATAAGAAATCTTTTTTTATAACCTCTCATTCTATCACTTTCAAGCCGTCAAAACGCTGTAAGCTGCTATATATCAACGATATATAACAGTGTTAGGTGGCAAAATTAGGGGCTAACCTATCATACATCTATCACTAAAGTATCACCCCCAGCCCCTCCAAGTGACCGTATTTATACTTCACACCATCCTGGGCTTTGGGTGAGACTTTAGTGATAGATCCATGATAGGTGGAAGCCTCAAACCACAACCTATCACTCCCGTTACACGCTAATACTCAATGCATTACAAGATTTTAGAACCTAAAAAGTGATAGAATGAGGGGTTGGAAGAAAAAAAACATATAATATAAAGGAAGCGTATAATGAACGTTAATGCTTATATCGTATAATTGACCTTCCAACAAAGGCTTACCGACCGACCAATTAAGCCTTACTGACCGACCAATTAAGCCTTACTGACCGACCAATTAAGCCTTAGTTGGAAGGTCAGTAAGCCTTGATTGCACGGGCGACCTTTCTGCATTACATGCCCTGAACAACCTTGACATCCGTTACCTTGCTCTTGAAGCTACCCGCTTTTTGCAACGGGAACACCAACGTGCGCTGATAGTGCATCTTGGCTGTAGGGTTATACATTACGGGCTGCCATGCTGTTGGGTCAGTGCTCTGGAAAGAGGTGCGGTCCTTCTGCTGCATAGCGTAGATGGTAAGCGGACCAAGCTCCTCACGCAGCTTGCCGTCGACATGCAGGCACGTCTTCTTGTTGTCGCCTGTTATAGCGATTGTAACCTTCTTGCCCGGCTCCACCTTATACTTAAACTTGTTGAGATAGCCCTCACGCTCGAAACCGAGACATCCGTCTACAGGGTCGGCAAGGTAGAAGGTGGCATTGTCGGATGTGAAGAGCGGTGTGCCCTTAGCCTCAGCGGCACCCTCAATGCCGAACTCCACACGATAGCCATAGCCCACCTCAGTCTCGCCGGTGGTCTGCCCCGGACGCAGATGGTCTATCGTAAGCGTCTTGCCCTTTGCCCAGCGGGCAGCCTCGTTTACGGCAGGAGCCTCGCTAAGGCGTAGGCGAAGGCGGTCGAACTGGTCGTAAGGCAGCGATGTAGCGGCACCCGTCCAACACTTTGTAGACAGCGTCTGCAAGGCAGGGAACAGGCGATGGTGTATGTCCTTTACGGTGATGCCGTTGCCGGCATGGTCGTTCCACACGGCAAACATTCCGCCGAGGATAGATGGGTCGCGCTCGTCAAACTTCTCCTCGCCTATCTGCGCCGGCGTCCACGTGTTGTAGAGGTTGCGACAGTTGAGGTAGTCGTAGTAGTAGCCAGCTGCCGGAACGATATACACCAGTCCGTCTGGCACGCTCACCAGCTTATAGCCCTGTCGCTTCATCTCTCGCGGCTCGGCATAGCCGTTGTACCAGCAGTGCATAATCACGTTCTGCGACTTAACCTTAGTGTCGCCCTTGGCATGCGTAAGCGCTCCCCATACGGCAGCCTGCTTGCCATACTGCTCTACGTACTTGATGTAGCGGTCGGTAAAGTAGCGGAACTTCTCTACAACCTCCTTCTTGGCGTTAGAGTATTCGTCGGTGCCTATGTGCACCACTTTGCCACG
>USCM01000070.1 GCA_900553155.1 uncultured Prevotella sp.
GTGGTGCGGGCATGCTTTCGAGATTGTTTGTCTTCATCACATAAACGAGATTGTAAAGGCTTTGGGCATAGACGGTAGCATTAACACTCCTTGTTCGTGGTCTTATCGGCCTACAGCTAAGGTAATGGCAGACGAGGAGGCCGATGACGACTTGAAGCATGGAACGCAAATAGACCTGCTTATAGATCGCTCCGACAAATCTATTTCCATCTGCGAGATGAAGTATTGCAATGGGGAATATGAGATTAGCAAGGCTTACGACACTCATTTGGCACATCGTTTAAAGGTTTTCAAGAAAGTTACGAAGACTACAAAGACGCTTATTCCTACTTTCGTTACGCCGCATGGTCTATTTAATAATATGTATGCAAGAAAGATTAACAGGCAGGTAATAGGAAACGACTTGTTTTAGGTTTTGTCTTACAACATTATGTGATACTTCAGTGTTAGGTATATGATAGGTGCCACCCATACACCGCGACCTAACACTATCATTGCTTGTTGATAGCCAATGGGTTACAAAAATACACCCCCGGAAAAATGATAGAATGAGGGGTTGGCGAAAAAAAACATTTATATAGGAGGACAGCACCTTGCCGTACCACACAAGTAGCTATATTATAATAAAACAGGTAGCTTGAGTGGTACGGCAACATGCCGTACTTCCTACTATTACCAAGGCTTTGTAACATGCCAATAAAGGCTTTGTAACACTCCAATCAAGCCTTAGTGACCGACCAATTAAGGCTTACTTGCCGACCAATTAAGGCTTACTTGTTGTAGAACTGGCGGTCGGTTACAATCTGGCGCTTTGTTAGTAGGCCCTCGGCATATTCCTTTGGCGACATACCGCGGTTGTTCTTGAAGCAGCGGTTGAAGTAGGGCACGTCGTTGAATCCCACCATATAGCACACCTCTGTAATGTTGAACGAGCCTTGGCGCAGCAGATAGCAGGCGCGGTCTACACGCAGCTTGTTGAGGTATGTGATGTAGGTCTGTCCTGTGGCCTTCTTGAAGAAGGTGCAGAACGACGAGCGGTTCATGCCCACGTGGTCGGCTATCATGTCGATGGTGATGGTGCGTGCGTAGTGCGACTGTGTGAACTCCTTGACCTTCTTGATGCGCTCAGATGTGCGGTCGTTCTCGGAGAAGCGTCCAACGATGGTTGCCGACTCCTCGCGTTTGGAGAGCAACAGCAGCAGGCGGAAGATGAAGGGCAGCATCTCGCTTTGCTCCTCGCTTGCCATTTTGGCGAGCATCTCTGCCAAGATGTTGGTGGTGTTCTCGTCGAACGACAGTACCGACGATACCGACTTGACGCGCTCCAGGCGCTCCGTAAGCTCGGGGAAGGCGCTTACGCAACGGTCTATAAACTCGGTCTTAAAGGTAAGGGTGTAGTAGGCTATACAACCGTCGTGGTCGGTATAGTTGTCGTCAAACTTCCAGCAGTGTGGTATGTGAGGCGGTATAAATGCAAGGCTACCTGCGGCAAACTCTGTCTCAGAATCGCCGAGTATACGTTTGCCACGTCCAAAAACGATGTAAGTGAGCTCCCAAGAGTCCTGGCGGTGCAATGGAAGTTGCTCACATGGCTTCATTCTTTTGTACTCAAATTTGTAAAGATCCATATCCGTAGTAATGTTAATTCTTTTTTATTATATTAGTGTTGGTTTTTGTGAAATTGATTAGTTATTACTAATCAATCACAAAAATACGATTATTAATTGATATCTGTTTCTTTTTTAACATTTATAAGGTTTTTATCGCATTGATTTAATTATCCCAACATACTTATGTTTTATCTTTTATACACGATTTTCAATCGTTCATACACAATAAACGATTATTTATGCCAAAGATACGACATTTTGTACATACTAACAAAAATCATTGGTAAATTTAAGACTTATTATTGTTTTCGTCTCCTTAAGGCATCGTTATGCTATCCATATATTTCATTTTTACTCTAAAATTAGTATAATTAACCCTAACGCCATAAAAAAGACGGGCTGCGGTAATACACCTTTTGGAAATAATTTATAAATTTGTGGAAACCTAAAAACAACTGCACGTTATGAAATATGCCGAATACATCAAACAGATAGAGATAGACTCGCTTTGGAGCGGACGCCGCCATGTGGTATGGAATTTGGACCGCCAGGTAAACATACTTAGTGGTATAAACGGTGTGGGCAAGAGCACCATCCTCAACAAGGTGGTAAAGGGCTTGGCATCGGGGGGCGAGTTTCCGAGCCACATGCTTAAGGGCGTGCGCATAAGTGTGGAGCCGGAGGACGCCAAGTGGATAAGGTACGACGTTATACGCTCGTTTGACAGGCCCATACTTAACCTCGACGCTGTGGGCAAACTGAACACTGCCCTGTCCGACCTCACTACCGAGCTGGACCTGCAGCTGTTCTTCCTGCAGCGCAAGTATCTCGACTATCAGGTCAACATTGGCAACCGCATCATTGCCTGTCTGCAAAGCGGCGATGCCGATACGGCGCTTAAGGCGCAGAAGATATCGGCGCCCAAGAAGACTTTCCAGGACCTTATCGACGACCTCTTTGCCGAGACAGGCAAGCGCATTGTGCGCACGGAGAACGAGATTAGGTTCTCGCAGATAGGCGAGACGCTTACGCCCTACCAGCTGTCGAGCGGCGAGAAGCAGATGCTCGTCATTATGCTTACGGTGCTTGTGGAGGACCAGCAGCCATACGTGCTCTTTATGGACGAGCCTGAGGTGAGCCTGCACATCGACTGGCAGCAGAGGCTTATAGACCTTATCCTTACCCTTAACCCCAACGTACAGATAATATTGACCACCCACTCGCCTGCCGTCATCATGAACGGATGGGCCGACCGTGTGACCGAGGTGAGCGATATTACCGACCAAATCTAAGGCTTATGGCTAAACGACTGCGCGACAGCATAACGTCGCAATACATTGAGGCCGCCAACCGCCTTAACTCGCAGAAGGCGCGCCGACGCATCGTGGCTTATGTGGAGAGCTACGATGACGTGTTCTTCTGGCGCTCCATTCTGGCGCAGTTCGAGAACGGCGAGCGCTATTTTGAGGTGATGCTGCCCTCGCGTCTCGAGCATCTCGAGCGTGGCAAGAAGGCTGCCATAATGAGCCTGATATCCGACGGAGCCATTGGCAAGGACATGATAGCCTGTGTGGATGCCGACTACGACTACCTGCAGCAGGGCGCCACGCCAACGTCCAAAACCATATTGGACAGCCCCTACATCTTCCACACCTACGCTTATGCCATAGAGAATATGCAGTGCTACGCCCCGTCGCTGCACGAGATATGCGTGGCTGTAACGCTAAACGACAGCCCCAAGTTCAACTTCGAGACCTTCCTTGCCGAGTTTTCCACAACCATCTTCCCGCTGTTTGTATGGAATATATGGTCGTACCGCACCTCGTCCACGCAGAAGTTCTCCATCACCGACTTTCTGCGCGCTATCGAGATGGGCAATATTTCGCCAGATACGGCAGCCGAGCAGCTTGCCACCCTGCGCCGTAGGGTGGCCCACCGCATCAACATCCTGCAACGCCAGCACCCCGACGCCAAGGAGAGTTATCTCAAGATAAAGGACGAGCTTAAGCAGCTTGGCGTGCTTCCGGCGCAGACGTACATGTACATACAGGGCCACTTCCTGTTCGACAAGATAGTGATGCCGCTTATGAAGAAGGTGTGCAACCTGCTTATGCGGGAGCGGGAGCGCGAGATATCCCGGCAGAGCCTGCACTCCACACAGTACAACAACGAGATGTCGTGCTACTCGTCGAGCGTGGCAGACGTGCAGCTTATGATGCGCCGCAATATAGGGTTTACCAATTCGGAGCAGTATAAGAGGATTGTGGACGACCTCGAGAAAAGAATAGAATGATGCTGTAAGTTTGTACAGATGCTATGGTTTTGCACTAAAAATTCAGTTATTTTTTGTACCTTTGTGCACGATTTTAGTATTGCAATATAAAGACATGAAGTTATACAGTGATGCCGAACTGGCACAGATACTCGACAAGAAGATATTTCATAAGATAGGCGAAGTGGCCGACGAGATGCATGTAGAGTGCTATCTTGTGGGCGGATATGTACGCGATATATTCCTCGAACGCCCCACCAACGACATTGATGTGGTGGTGGTGGGCAGCGGCATTGATGTGGCAAAGGCGCTGCAAAAGAAGCTCGGGCTTAACCCCAAGACAGGCAAGCCGCGCGCTCATCTTGCCGTATACCGCAACTTCGGCACTGCCCAGGTGAAATATTACGACACCGAGGTAGAGTTTGTGGGTGCCCGACGCGAGAGCTACGACCGCAACTCGCGCAAGCCTGTGGTAGAGGACGGCACACTGGAGGACGACCAGAACCGCCGCGACTTTACCATCAACGCTATGGCGGTGTGCCTTAACCAGGACCGCTTTGGCGAGCTTGTCGACCCCTTCGACGGCATATACGACCTTGAGGACGGCATAATACGCACGCCGCTCGACCCCGACATCACCTTCTCCGACGACCCGTTGCGCATGATGCGCTGCGTACGGTTCTCGGCACAGTTGCGCTTCTATATCGACGACGAAACCTTCGACGCACTTGGCCGTAACGCCGAGCGCATCAAGATAGTGAGCGGAGAGCGCATTGCCGACGAGCTTAACAAGATAATGAAGACCCCACAGCCAAGCCGCGGCTTTGTGGAACTGCAGCGCTGCGGACTGCTGCAGCTCATCATACCGGAGCTTGCAGCCCTCGACATCGTGGAGACGCGCAACGGCAGAGCACATAAAAACAACTTCTACCACACACTTGAGGTGGTTGACAATGTGGCTAAGAACAGCGACAACCTATGGCTGCGCTGGGCGGCACTGTTCCACGACATAGGCAAGCCTAAGTCGAAGCGTTGGGAACCGGCTGCCGGATGGACTTTCCACAACCACAACTACCTCGGCGCCAAGATGATACCGTCCATCTTCCGCCGCATGAAGTTGCCTATGGACGCCAAGATGAAGTATGTGGAGAAGCTTGTCGACCTGCACATGCGCCCCATTGTTATAGCCGACGAGGAGGTTACCGACTCGGCTGTAAGACGCCTTATGAACGATGCCGGCGACGACATCGACGACTTGATGACGCTGTGCGAGGCCGACATCACATCGAAGAACGAGGTTAGGAAGAAGCAGTTTCGCGAGAACTTCCGCATGGTGCGCGAGAAGCTTGCCGACCTTAAGGAGCGCGACTATAAGCGCTTGCTGCAGCCTGTGGTGGACGGCAACGAGATAATGGAGCTTTTCGGACTGAAGCCGTGCCGCGAGGTGGGGCTGCTTAAGCAATATCTTAAGGACGCCGTGCTCGACAACCGCGTTGCCAATGAGCACGAGCCGCTTATGCAGCTGCTTACAGCCAAAGCCAAAGAAATGGGACTTGAGCCATTGCCCAAAGCATAAGGGCAGTGGGCTTAAGCCTAAATTATTTAATCCTTTTGCCGCAAAAGCATACTTATATATAAAAAAAGTAGTAACTTTGCAGACAAATCAGAATTTAATTTCCAAAACACTATACAAGCAGTATGATTTTATTTTTCATGACTCCAAGCAAGAGCGTGATTGCCACAGAGGTCGATCACAAGCTCTCTCAAGACGAGATCAATGAACTGTGTTGGCTTTACGGCGGTGCCACTCTTATCGAGGGTGAGACTGTCGAGGGTTTCTTTGTGGGCCCACGCCGCGAAATGATTACTCCATGGAGTACGAATGCCGTTGAGATAACTCAGAACATGAGCCTCCACGGCATTTTGCGTATTGAGGAGTACTTCCCCGTAAGCTCTAAGGACGCCGACCACGACCCGATGCTCCAGCGTATGTACGAGGGTTTGAACCAGACGATTTTTACCGTCAACCACAACCCCGAACCAATCAAACGCGTGGAGAATATCGAGGAGTATAACGAGCAGGAAGGTCTTGCCCTGTCGGCAGAGGAGATAGAGTATCTTCATAAGATAGAGAAGGAATTGGGTAGACCATTGACCGACTCGGAAATCTTTGGCTTCGCACAGATCAACTCTGAGCACTGTCGTCATAAGATATTCGGCGGTACCTTCATCATCGACGGCAAGGAGATGGAGTCGTCGCTGTTTGCAATGATTAAGCAGACTACCAAGGAGAACCCCAATAAGATTCTCTCTGCATATAAGGACAATGTGGCTTTTGCACAGGGACCGGTTGTCGAGCAGTTTGCTCCGAAGGACCAGTCTACATCCGACTACTTCCAGATTAAGGACATCGAGAGCGTTATCTCGCTCAAGGCAGAGACCCACAACTTCCCTACAACCGTAGAGCCGTTCAACGGTGCGGCTACAGGTACTGGCGGCGAGATTCGCGACCGTATGGGTGGTGGTGTAGGCTCATGGCCTATCGCCGGTACAGCTGTGTACATGACAGCCTACCCACGTCTTAAGGACGACGACAACCAGACACGCGACTGGGAGGACATCATGCCCGTTCGTAAGTGGTTGTATCAGACACCTGAGCAGATTCTTATTAAGGCTTCAAATGGTGCTTCCGACTTCGGCAACAAGTTTGGCCAGCCGCTTATCACCGGTTCGGTGCTTACATTCGAGCACCAGGAGGGCGAGGAGAAGTATGCTTACGACAAGGTTATCATGCTTGCAGGTGGTGTAGGCTACGGCACCAAGCGCGACTGCCTTAAGAAGGAACCACAGAAGGGCAACAAGGTTGTTGTCGTTGGTGGCGACAACTACCGCATCGGTCTTGGCGGTGGCTCTGTATCATCGGTAGACACAGGCCGCTACAGCAACGGCATCGAGCTTAACGCTGTACAGCGTGCCAACCCAGAGATGCAGAAGCGCGCATACAACCTGGTTCGCGCTCTGTGCGAGGAGGATGTAAACCCTGTAGTTTCTATACACGACCACGGTTCGGCTGGACACCTCAACTGTCTCTCCGAGCTTGTAGAAGAGTGTGGTGGCGAGATTGATATGACAAAGCTTCCTATCGGCGACAAGACTCTCTCGTCTAAGGAAATCATAGCCAACGAGAGCCAGGAGCGTATGGGCTTGCTCATCGACGAGAAGCACATCGACCACGTGCGCCGCATTGCCGAGCGCGAGCGTGCTCCGCTGTATGTGGTAGGCGAGACAACAGGCGACGCCCACTTCTCATTCAAGCAGGGCGACGGAGTTAAGCCGTTCGATCTCGACGTGGCACAGATGTTCGGCCATTCGCCTAAGACCATCATGCGCGACGAGACCGTAGAGCGCCACTACAAGGATGCTGTATATACACACGAGGAAACTTCGGAGAACGGCAAGGACGACGTTCTCGACAAATATGTAAGCCGCGTGCTGCAGCTCGAGGCTGTGGCTTGTAAGGACTGGCTTACCAACAAGGTAGACCGTTCGGTTACGGGTAAGATTGCACGTCAGCAGTGCCAGGGCGAGATTCAGTTGCCACTGTCCGACTGTGGCGTTGTGGCTCTCGACTACCGTGGCAAGAAGGGTATAGCCACAGCTCTCGGTCATGCACCGCAGGCAGGCTTGGCATCACCAGAGGCAGGCTCGGTTCTGTCTGTAGCCGAGGCTCTTACCAACATCGTTTGGGCTCCTCTTGCAGATGGCATGAACAGCCTTTCGCTCTCTGCCAACTGGATGTGGCCATGCCGTTCGCAGAAGGGCGAGGACGCACGTCTGTACAGTGCGGTTAAGGCTTTGAGCGAGTTCTGCCTCGCATTGAAGGTTAATGTACCTACCGGTAAAGACTCGTTGTCGTTGAGCCAGCAGTATCCTAACGGCGAGAAGATTATCTCTCCGGGTACCGTTATTGTGAGCGCAGGTGGCGAGGTGTCAGACATCCGCAAGGTTGTGTCGCCGGTTGTAGTAAACGACAAGAACTCTTCGCTCTATCATATCGACTTCTCGTTCGACGAGCAGCGTCTTGGCGGCAGCGCCTTTGCACAGAGCCTCGGCTTCGTGGGCGACGACGTTCCTACCGTTAAGAACCCCGAGTACTTTGCCGACTGCTTCAACGCAGTGCAGGATATGATAGAGAAGGGCTGGATTATGGCAGGTCACGACATCTCTGCCGGTGGTCTTATCACCACATTGTTGGAGATGTGCTTCGCCAACAAGGAGGGCGGTATGAGCATCAACCTCCACAACCTCGCAGGCAACGACATCATCAAGATGTTGCTCGCCGAAAATCCGGGTGTTGTTATCCAGGTTTCAGACAAGCACAAGGACGAGTTTAAGGAGTATATGGACGAGAACGGCATTGGTTATGCCAAGATTGGCTACCCAACTCCGTCGGAGCGCACTATCGTTATCAAGAAGGACGAGTATACTCATACCTTCGACATCGATGCTATGCGCGACACATGGTATAA
>USCM01000071.1 GCA_900553155.1 uncultured Prevotella sp.
CCGACATACACGAGAGCTACCAGGCAGCTCCCGCCGGCGAGGTGTGCGACGTGCTGCAGATACCAGCCTTCCTCTGCCGACAGACCGACCTGCTTGTGGCTGCCGCCAAGACGGGCAAGACTATCAACATCAAGAAGGCCCAGTTTCTTAGCGGTATGGACATGAAGTATCCTGTAGAGAAGGCTCTTGAGGCTGGCGCCAAGGAGGTATGGCTCACCGAGCGCGGCAACATGTTCGGCTACAACAACCTTGTGGTCGACTTCCGCAACATTGCCGACATGCTAACCATTACCCCACGTGTCGTTATGGACTGCACCCACAGCGTGCAGCGTCCTGGCGCAGGTGGCGGCAAGACATCCGGCGACCGCCGTTTTGTGCCCAATATGGCTCTCGCAGCCAAGGCCTTCGGTGCCAACGGCTACTTCTTCGAGGTGCATCCCGACCCCGACCACGCCCTTAGCGACGGCCCCAACATGCTGTATCTTGACAAACTTGAAGAACTTATAACCCTGCTCGTATGAACGAAACAACAACCGATATGAACGAGATAGCAACCGAACGTCTTAAGCACGTCAACGAGTATGCCATACAGTGCATCAACGACGAGGCCAAGGCACTGACCGACCTCATACCACAACTCGACCACAACTTCGAAAAGTCGGTCGAACTGATATACCACTGCCACGGCAAGGTTATTGTTACAGGTGTGGGCAAGAGCGGACACATCGGAGCCAAGATAGCCGCCACACTGTCGTCTACAGGCACACCTTCGTTCTTCATCAACCCTCTCGACGTGTTCCACGGCGACCTCGGCGTGATGACAAAAGACGACGTTGTGCTTGCCATTAGCAACTCGGGACAGACCGACGAGCTGCTGCGCTTCATACCGATGGTGCTGCACATGGAGATTCCTATCATCGGCATGAGCGGCAACCCCGACTCGCTGCTCGCCAAATACTCTACCGCACACATCAACATACGTGTGAAGAAGGAGGCTTGCCCTCTAAACCTTGCGCCTACAAGCAGCACCACAGCCACACTTGCCATGGGCGACGCCTTGGCTGTGGCTCTGATGAAGGTACGCGACTTTAAGCCTCGCGACTTTGCCCAATTCCACCCCGGCGGCTCGCTCGGCAAGCGCCTGCTCACCACTGCAGCCGACGTTATGAAGAGCGACGAGATGCCTATCATATCCAAGGATATGCCGTTGGGCGACGCCATCCTTGAGGTTAGCAAGGGCAAGATGGGCATGGGCGTTGCCATAGAGAACGACAAGGTCATTGGCCTTATCACCGACGGCGACCTGCGTCGTGCTATGGAGAAGTGGCGCGAGAACTTCTTCGACCGCCCCGTAAGCGACATTATGACATGCACACCTAAGATGGTTGCACCAACAGCCAAGATTAGCGAGATACAGAAGATTATGAGCAAATACAAGATTCACTCCGTACTTGTGGTGGACGAGCAGCACCATCTGCTTGGCATTGTCGACCACTACCGCTGTATGGTGTAGAAAAACAGATATGACACTTAAGACATTATTAATAAGTTTGATAGCCTGTCTTGGCATTATGGGCGAAGCGTCTGCCCAAACAAGCGACTCGCTTATCGTCAACCGCCTCCGCCAGGAGGGCATAGGTTTCTCCAACAACAACAGCGTGACGCTGCTAATGAATGGCCAAGAGAAGTTTGACGATATGTTCAACGCCATACGCCAGGCTCGCAGCAGTGTACACTTGGAGTACTTCAACTTCCGAAACGACTCTATTGCATCGCTGTTGTTCGACATCCTTGCCGAGAAGGCCAAGGAGGGAGTAGAGGTCAGGGCGTTGTTCGACGGATTCGGCAACGACTCCAACAACAAGCCACTGCGCAAGCGCCACCTCAAGGACATACGCTCACGGGGCATCGAGATATACGAGTTCGACCCCGTGCGCTTTCCTTGGGTCAACCACGTTTTTCACCGCGACCACCGCAAGATAGTGGTTATAGACGGACAGATAGCTTATACGGGCGGCATGAACGTAGCCGACTACTACATCAAAGGCACACCCCAGGTGGGCGAATGGCGCGATATGCACTGCCGCATCGAAGGCTCGGAGGTCAACACCCTTCAGGATATCTTTCTACGTATATGGAACAAGACCGCCAAGCAGAACATCCACGGCGACAAGTACTATCGTGCAGCAAGTGTAGGCAACCACTTTGAGGGACTTAAGCCAGACACCTGCCATACAGCCGGACACAAGATGGTGGGCATCATAAACCGCGAGCCACACACCACCAACAAGATTATACGTACCTTCTACACCAACGCCATCAACTACGCAAAAGACAGCATAAAGCTTGTCAACCCATACCTTACGCTAAACCACAAGCTTAAGAAGGCTCTTAAGAAGGCTGTGAAGCGTGGCGTAAAGGTGGAGGTTATGGTGTCGGCACACAGCGACATTCCGCTTACACCCGACTGCGTTTTCTACAACGTGCACAAGCTTATGAAGCATGGCGTAGACGTGTATATATACGAGCCTGGCTTTCATCACACCAAGATAATAATGGTAGACGGCCGCTTCTGCACCGTGGGCAGCGCCAATCTCAACTCGCGAAGCCTCAACTTCGACTACGAGGAGAACGCCGTAATTGTCGACCCGTGCACCACCAAGCAACTGTCGAAGATGTTTGAGCGCGACAAGAACCGCAGCTTCAAGCTTACACAGCAAAGGTGGCGCAAGTTCCGCACACCATGGCAGCGCTTCGTTGGCTGGTTTGCACATCTGCTTGCTCCGGTTATTTAAACCTCGCTTGCTCGGCGAGCAGGAGCTCGCCGTTCCATAATAGGGCTTGATTGGTCGATCATACAACAAAGGCGTGGGTCCCTTTACGGGACTCACGCCTTCTGTTTTACTATTTATTCAAGAACCAATGTTCTGCTTATTTTTACCAGCCTGGGTTCTGTTTCCACTTGTTCTGGGTAAGTGTAAGGATACGTGGCTGCAACGGTAGGAGGTAGTCGCGGTTTACATTAAACTGCCATCCATTCTCCATAGTGCTTGGGTTGACAGGCAGGATGTAACGCTCTGCATCGCCCGGGTTGCCTGTAAGGAAGAGGTTGTTGCCTGATGCCTGGTCGTACTTAAGGTCGCTGCCATACTTGCCTTCAAGGTTGCTGCCTATAAAGAGCGCACCCTCAGCGTGCTTGCCTACGATAAGCTCGTCGGCTGCTGCCCAACGCTGTATGTCGTTGAAACGCTTGCCCTCCGAAGCCTGCTCTATACGACGCTCGCGGCGAACTGCCTGGATGTACTTGTTGAGAGCATGGAAAGGATAGCTTGCATCGCTTACATACTCGCGGTCGAAGTCCATATCAGGCATACCCACTCTGGCGCGCAACGGGTGAATCAACTCTACAATCTTAACTGCATTGGCTGCACCGTCAAGCTCGGCAAGAGCCTCGGCATAGTTGAGCAGGATGTCGGCATAACGACACTGGATGCCTGGGGTTGCACCACGGAACTCGCCGTCAAGGCTACCGGTAAAGTCGATCTGTACGTGCTTGAGAAGCGAGTAGCCTGTCTCGTTCTTGTTGTAGCCAGAACCTGTCAATGGAGGCACAGTATATCCAGTAGGCATATCCGGACGGAGCACCTGACCCGGCATACACACTGTCTGCGAGAGACGAGGGTCGCGCAATGTAGGCTTAAGCTCGTCGCCGAAGACGCGCTTGGCTGCCAACACCTGAGCACCAGTGAAAGGCTTGCCGTCGATGGTGAGGTAGTCGTCCACAAGCGAGCGTGTAACACCTGCGCCGCCACCACCCTGGTTGAGGTAACGGTTTACGTTGTTACCAATATTGGCACCGTCGTAGTGCTTAAACCACAGAACCTCCGGATTTGAGCTGAGATCCTCTGTCTGGAACAGCTTGCGATAGTCGTCGAGCTTGTTGCCAGTGCTATAGATTTGCCATACATTACGGTCTACCACATCCTTGCAGGCTGCAACGCACTGCTCGAGATAGCTCTTAATCTTCTCGTCGGTAACAGTCTTGTCGTAGAAGGCATCGTTCTTAGCCTTATGATACTTCTCCCATGTAGCCTCAAACAGTGCAATCTCTGCCTTAAGCGCACGTGCCACATCCTTGTGTACACGCATAGACGAGCTGTTGTTCTTTGTCTGGAGGTTCTCAATGGCGAGGTCGAGGTCGGCAAGCATCTTGTCTACAACGAAGGTACGGCTGTCTCTCGGCAGATACATCTCCTCGATGTTGGGGTCGAGCGGCTTGTCTATCCATGTAAGCTCGCCGTAGTCCTTAAACATCTGGAAGTAGTAGAGGGCACGGAAGAAGTAGCCCTCGCCCACACACTGCTTGTAAGTGTTGTCCTTAACCTTGCAGTTGCCAAGGTTGTTAAGGAAGAAGTTTACGTTGCGTATGTAGTTGTAGTTTGTCAACTTTGTGGCATTGCCCAATGTCAAGGAGCCGTTAAGACGTGTGTCTACTGAAGCACCCGAGAGGTTGTCGCTGCCAAGGTCGCCACATGCTATAAAGGTTGTGTTCCAGTCGAAGCCCTGTGTTTTGGGGGCTGTCTCGTAGAACTGGTCAAGATAGCTGTTCATCTCGCCTATTGTAGAGAAGGCGCCCACTGTTGATATTACTCCTTCCGGAGATTTGTCAAGGTCGTAGCATCCTGTCAGGCAGAACATCGACACCAGACCTAAAGATATTGCTTTGATATTCATAATACGTTTCTTTATTAAAAGGTTATTAGTTAATATCCCCTGCTGCCGTAGTTAGAAACCTACAGACAGACCAATCGAGTAAACTCGGTTGATAGGATACTGCTTACCGCCCTCTTTGTTGTAGCTATTCTCAGCAAAGATAACCTCCGGGTCGAACATACCCTTAAGGTTGGTTATCGTGAAGAGGTTCTCGCCCGATACAAACACGCGCACCTGGCTAAGGCCTGCCTTCTTGATGATGTTCTGTGGCAGATCGTAGCTGATGGTGAGGTTCTTCAGACGGCAGTAGGCTGCGCTCTGAAGATACTGGTCGGTAGTGTGTGCCGATGTCTTGGCATTATACTGCTTTACAGCACCTGCTGTGTTGATATATGGGTTAGGATAGTAGGCGTTAGGATTGTTTGGTGTCCAGTAGTCGAGGTGCTCCTTGAAGAGCGTAACCTGTGCGTACGAGCTGCTACCCCAGAAGTATACGTTTCCGGTTGGGTCCCAGTCGCGCTTGCCAACACCCTGGAATATGAAGCTCATGCCGAGTCCCTTCCAGTTGATGCCGCCGCTGATGGTGTACTGATAGCGTGGTGTGGTGTTGCCCACAACAACCATATCGCCCATATCGCCGAGCTTGTTGGTACCGTTGTTTACATAGCCGTCGTCGTTGAGGTCGCGGAAGGCAATGTCGCCAGGGTTCCACTTCTGTGCTGTAAAGAAGCTGTTGTTGTGTGTACGGTTGTACTCGTCGGCTTGCTCCTTGGTCTGTATAATACCGTCGGTGCGGTAGCCCCAGATCTCGCCTACCTTCTTGCCCTTATACCAATTTTTTATAGGATCGGCGCCTGTCGGGTTCTCGTAAGCGGTAACCTCGGCAGTAGCGTCCGACAACGAGCCTCCGATGTTATAGGTAATGTCGTTACCTATCTTGCCGCGATAGTTGAGCGTAAGCTCCCAACCACGGTTGCGCAGCTGTGCATTGTTGGTCTCCGGAGCCGAAGCACCGAAGAAGTCGGGGAAGTCTACGCCAGGACCAAGCATGTCCTTAGTGTCGCGCTGGAAGATATCAAAGCTACCTGAGAGGGCACCGTTGAAGAAACCAAAGTCGATACCAAGGTTCTTGCTGTCTACCTTCTCCCATGTTGTTGACGGGTTGATAACGCCAGGAGCTGTAAGATAGAGGTGGCGTCCGTCGTTGAAGATGTAGCCGCCAAGCTTAGAGCTGATGCCCATTGTAGAGGCAAATGTGTAGAGACCTGCACCTGCCTGGTTGCCCAGACGGCCTATAGATGCGCGCACCTTAAACTGTGAGAGCACATGGCGGTAATTCTCCATAAACGGCTCCTCGGTGAGGTTCCAGCCTACAGACACTGACGGGAAGAAGCCCCAGCGGTGGTCCGAGGCAAAACGAGACGATCCGTCGTAGCGGCCATTGACCTCAAGGAGGTAGCGGCTCTTATAGTCGTAGTTCAAGCGGGCAAAGAAGCCACGTGTAGCCCACGAATTGCGTGTATCGGTAACGGTCTTGTCGCCTGTACCCATACCTACGTTAGGATTGGATGTAGAGAAGAGACCGGTAATGACGTTGCGCAGATAGTCGTACTTGCTGTTCTCCTCCTGATAACCAGCCATAAGCGTAAAGTTGTGTGCCTTCTCCAAAGAGATGTTGTAGGTACCGTAGAGGTTTATGGTCTGGTAGTGGACGTTCGACTTGTAGCGTGTGTACTTGCCGTCCTTTGTTACGCCAAGTTCCTGGCGTGTACCAAGCGATGTAGATACACCGTCGGCGCCATAGATAAGCGGAGCCACATTGAGGGCTGTATAGTTGGTGCCAACAATCTTATATGTATAGTCCATATAGATGTTAAGGCCCTTGAGCGGATTAAGCTCGAAGCCACCCGTCATATTGATAAAGTCGCGCTTTGTGCGTGTAAAGGTGCCACTCTGCAGATAAGGTATCATCGAAAGCTCGGTGAAGTGGCCGTTAGGGTCTACTACAGACACTGTAGGACGGAAACGTGCCAACGAGTGGAAGAAGCCGTCGCTAATACCTCCGTCGCCGAACGGAGTGTTCTGGTTAGAATGAGAGAACTTAAGACCTGTCTTAAGCTTGAGCCACGGTGTGAGCTGCGATGTAAGGTTGGTAGAAACGTTCATGCGCTCGAAATTGATGTCGGCATAACGCAGCAAGCCGTCCTCCTTGTAGTAGCCAGCCGATACGTAATACTGGGCAGCCTTGCCGCCACCAGTTACGCTAAGGTTGTGGCGCTGCTTGAAGGAAGCGTCCTTATAGTGAAGCTTAAAGTAGTCGACATTGCCAATACCCTTCTCCTGGTTCTCGAAGGCAGGGTTCATATTGGCATTAGCTGGCAGCTCCTGCCAAGGATCTACGCTTGACGGATCCTTGATATACTGCTCCAAGAGAGGTATCTTTGTTTCTTCATCATACAGACGTGTAGAGTTGGCGTTCTTACAACCTACGTTCCACATCTTAGCGAAATCAACAGCGTTAAGCATGTCAGGAAGCACGGTTGGCGAGTTCCAACCCACTGAGCCTTGATAGTTGACGCGTGCCTTGCCCTCCTGTCCACGCTTTGTGGTAACAAGAATTACACCGTATGCAGCACGCGCACCGTATACCGCACAAGCTGCGGCATCCTTAAGTACAGAAATATTCTCAATATCGTTGGGGTTGACATCAGAGAGATCCATCTCGATACCGTCTACAAGAACGTATGGATGACCGGTGCCAGAGAGGTTGCCCTGTCCACGCAGTGTCAGTGTACCCGACGAACCAGGACGGCCTGAGCTGTCGTTAGAAACGAGCAAGCCGGGAACAAGACCCTGCAAACTCTGTGTTGCGTCGGTTACAGGGCGGCTTGCAATCTCGTTGCCCGAAACAGAAGATACGGCGCCAGTAAGGTCGGCCTTCTTCTGTGTACCATAACCTACAACCACTACCTCGTTAAGATTCTGGGCGTCTTCGTGCAACTGCACGTTCATGCCTCCGGCGTGAGCCTTAACCTGCTGAGGAATAAAACCAATGTAAGAAATACTAAGGACGGCGTTCTCCTTAGACGTTGTGAGGGTGAAGTTGCCATCGACGTCGGTCACGGTACCATTCTTTGTGCCATGCTCAACAACCGATGCACCGATAATAGGTTCGCCATTGTTGTCGACAACCTTACCGGTAATCTTGTACTTGCCGGCTTGTGCCGACTGATAAACACTCGAAGCGACTGTCGGATTAGCGCCATAGGCAGCTGCCGACATCGTAAGACAAAGGGCAAGCGTGCAAGCTGTCCTTCCGTCGATCAAGCTTTTCTTGGTTTGGTCAATCTTCATGTTGTTTGATGTTTGGTTACTAATATAGATTGTTATTAATAGATGTTGTTTACAACTATTATATATTTTGTTGTTTATTATTGATTATTTCTGAAATGGTATTGCTATTTCGTGAGCAAAGTTAATAAAAGTAAATGAAATAAAAAAGCTTTATACCATTTATTTTATGGCTCATCATATATTTTGGGTGATACTAACTGGAGTTTGTCGGTGATATGCAGGTTGTTGTACCCAC
>USCM01000072.1 GCA_900553155.1 uncultured Prevotella sp.
CTTCTTGTACTACTTGTCTGTTTATGTAAATCTTTTCAAAGAACTCTTTCTTTTTGCTTCTCGAACACTCCTTAATCTCGTTTAGCTTGAGGTTCTGTTCGTTCTCGAAAGCGGATGCAAAAGTAATACAAATAATCCAACCGTGCAAGAGTTTTGAGAAAAAAGTTTCAAAAAAGATGTATTTTATGGTTATAATTGAGATGAATCAAGCAAGCAGTCCCTTTTACGCTACTTTTTCAATATATTTTGTCTCAAATAACACGCTACTGATATAATACAAACTTATATCATTTTACTACAAGTATCTTTGAAACAAACTTCGCCTTTACAAATTGTAGCACTTTTAAAGAGCACCACTTAAAAGAATGGAATATATATTATAAATAAGGAGAATACTATTGTCAAAACGTACTAAACAACTGCACATTCCATCAGGTTTGTGCAATTATACAATGATATAAGATATAAAAACACCAAATAAGTACACTTTTTCGCACACAACTGTTGGTAAATGTGCAAAAAGTTATACCTTTGCACCGTCTTAAGAAGACATTAAGGTAAAGAACAGACTAATTTGTTGGATAAATAGGAAAAGTCAACATCAACAAACAGTAAACATACATTATATAATATAATAGAACATTTATGTCTTACAATTTATTGAAAGGAAAGCGCGGTATTATCTTCGGCGCATTGAATGACGCATCGATTGCGTGGAAAGTAGCAGAACGTGTCGTAGAGGAAGGCGCCCAGATTGTGTTGACCAACACAGCAGTGGCATGCCGTATGGGTACCATTGACGAGCTCGCCAAGAAGACCGGCGCAACTGTTATCCCAGCTGATGCGACATCGGTAGAGGATTTGAACAACCTCTTTGTTAAGGCCCAGGAGGCTTTGGGTGGCAAAATCGACTTCGTTCTCCACTCATGTGCAATGAGCGTTAATATGCGCAAGAAGCGTACTTACGACGATCTTGACTATGGTTTCTTAGACAAGACCCTCGACATCTCAGCCATATCATTCCACAAAATGCTTCAGGTAGCCAAGAAGCTCGACGCCCTTAACAACGAGGCCTCGGTTCTTGCCCTTACCTACGTTGCTTCTCACCGTACTTTCTTCGGCTACAACGATATGGCAGACGCCAAGTCGCTGCTTGAGTCTATAGCCCGCAGCTTCGGTTATATCTATGGTCGCGAGAAGAAGGTGCGCATCAACACCATCTCTCAGTCGCCTACATTCACAACTGCCGGCAGCGGCATCAAGGGCTTCGACGGTCTTTACGACTTCAGCGACCGTATGTCTCCACTTGGCAACGCAAGTGCCGACGAGTGTGCCGACTACTGCGTAGTGATGTTCTCCGACCTTACTAAGAAGGTAACAATGCAGACCCTGTTCCACGACGGTGGTTTCTCTAACATGGGTATGTCGCTCCGTGGTATGACTCAGTACAACAAGTCGTTCATCGACGATAACCGCGACGAGAACGGCAAGATTATCTACGGATAAGTCAGGCAATAAATAATATATATTGTTTACATAATAAAAAAGCGAGTAGCCGAAGGTTTTAAGCCTCAGCTACTCGCTTTTTGCGTTATTAAAGACATTGGGGGAGGCTCAGTTATATACCTTATTAATCTTCTTATTTGGACAGCGCTATCCAAGCCTCTTGCAGCATACCGTCCATAAACGTGTCGGCATTAACCTTCTTCAAGGTATCCTTCATCTCGTTGATGCTGTTCCTACAGGTCCTCTTCTCGTTATCGGTAAGCAGCTTGCTGTACTCTTTACACATACGGGCAAGCTTCACAACGATACCCGTCTGCAAGGTTTTGGAATCTGCATCCTTTATAGCATCAAGGAAAGCGGCACGCATATTGCCAAACTGAAGCATAAAGTCAGTATCGGTCTTTATATTGTTCATCTCCACAGACCACGGAATCGACTGCGTACTTGTTACGTTGCCATTATTGTCGTAGGTAGTTGTAACAACCACATCGCCATCCGAGTAGGTCTTGGTTCGCACCACAGAGGTCTTAGTTGTCTTCTTTTTCGGGGCATTGATACTCGACTTATACTCTTCGAATCGAGCTGGAATGACACCATATATATGATAGTACTGGCAATGATATTTGCCACCTTCCTTATACCATACATACAGATAAGCATGTCGGCGAAGCGGATCGTTGGCATCCTTAAAGCACAATCCATAATAATTGCGCGACGTATAGCTGCCCAATTCCACTGTATACTCGTTGTTGGCTCCATAGCTATACCTGTTTCTTTGGCTAAACGAGACGCTGCCTGGCTTCTTGACAAACACGTCGTATGCCTTCATTGTTCCGTTAATCATAATTTTCTCTATCTCTTTAAACAGCTTTTTCTTGCTCGTAGAGAGTGCGAACTCGGTATACTTGCAATAGCTAACAGAACTGTCGGGGCAGTCGACATTGAAGTTCGAGTTAGATAATATCTCGGTCGAAGGATCATTCAACACAATCTTGAAGATTGTCTCGATTTTTTCCTGTGCCGAAACCACAACTGTCTGTAATAGCAATATTGCCATTATTACAATCTGTCTCATACGTTATATATTTTACAGAATTTCTATATCAAATATTATATACACTCTATTATAGTTTATTGCGCCACGTCATTGTCCGAGTCGTCACCCTCGAACACCTCCATAGCTTGAAGTTCCAGCTGGTTTATCTCAGCCGACTGATGTACACTTATAGCCTGAAGCAAGATATCAGCCTGCCTTACAGCCTCCTCAATGTCAATACTGTCTGCCTTTGCATCAATAGCCTCATTAGCTTCAGCCACATACACCTTTGGCGGTCGTGGTTGCCAATAAGGCCGAGTCGACTTTCGTATATGCTGCCTTACTGGTTGTGGCTTGATGCTGTCCACACCTATGCGTTGAGGGCGTTCGGCAGAGATGCTGTCTACAATCGAATCTACTGGCATACTATCCAACACCTGTTGAGCCAATGGCTTATTGTCCGTTGTATTATTATTGAGTTGCGTTGACGCCGCAAACAGAAGCAGAGCCACAGCCGCAGCCGATGTTATTCCAACCACAACCTTTCTCAACGTAAAGCGTCGCTGTACATTAGCCTGCTCTTGCTTTGGTTGGTCGGAAGCTTCCTCTCCAGTGGCAAACATACCGAACATCTCCCTATACGCCATCCAATCGTCGGTCGATATTTCGTCTGGACGGTCGTCATCGGTAGCCTTGCTAAAGTATTCTGCCAAGGCTTTCTCCTCGTCTATGGTGGTCAAGCCATCCATATAACGCTGTAGAAGTGATATGATTTGTCGGTCAGTCATTTTCTGTTCCTTTCCTTTATCTGATTGAATAGTTTTCGTCGAGCCGACGATAGCACCGTCGCCACCGACTCTTTGCTAATGCCCAATATTGCGGCAATCTGCTCATTAGTGCGCCTTTCGGTCTGCCTGAGATTCATAACCTGCATCTCCCTTGGTGGCAGTTGGTCTATACGCTGCCTTAACCACTGCTCGTCCTCCTTCCATTCGAGCTTGCTTTCGGGAGTAGCGTCATTAGACTCTTGCCTCAACAACCACGACGTTGGCACCTCATCGCCGTCAATGCTAACCTGTCGCTGCCGTCGCAACATATCTATAGCCACATTGCGGGCGACAACAGCGGCAAGACGAGCGGCATGGGCTGTGTCGCGGAGAGAGTCGTGCACAGCCCATAGCCTAAGCATCGCATCGCTTGCCGCATCGTCCACGTCGTCGGCACGTGCAAGATAGCGCCTGGCATAACCCGTGGCTATATTGCGCAGCTGCGTAGATATCTGTTCAAACTGTAGTTGATTCACGGTTGTCGATATTTGTTTATGATATCCACTTTTGTCTATTAGGGTTGGGCATTGATTATGCCGTCAGGACTTTTGGGTGTGCTCGATGCATCACTGTCATTTATCACATTGGTATGGGTGCTTGTAGTGCTTATCGAGTCGTACTTCAGCATACTGTCATCAATACTGCCCGAGCCAATAATCACCTTTCCATACTTGTCTGCCTTACCCGAAACATATATTCGTCCAATCCCTGTAAGCGTGCAATTCAGTTTTGAGGCCTTACCTACCTTGCCGCTAATCACACCCGAACCAGCCATCGACAAACAAACATTATCAGCCTTGACTTCATCAATACTTATGCTTCCCGAACCTGCATTGTTGAAGAATGTATTGCTGGCAGTTATTCTACCAAGAGTAATTCCGCCCGAACCAGCCTGATTGAATGTAACCTTATCGCCCGACATTTTGTCTACAATAATATATCCGCCACCTGCAAGATTGAAGACGCTAACCTCCGGAGCCTTTACCTCTATAACAACGTTGAACTTTCCCGACTTTTTGGATGTGTCTATATATACATTGCCTATCTGCTTGGCAGCCTTTCGGATATTGAGCGAAGCACCGCTATTCTCGATGTATATCTGGTTGAAGTCGTTGGCATCGCCCACAAGGCGCACCTCACACGTCTTCGATTGCTCGTATACAACCTCAAGATTTCCAGCAACATTAAGCACGCTGAAAGGCTGAATCGACATAACCTTCTCGCTCTTCTGTGCCCCATATACCGATGTTGCCGCCATCAACATAGCAGCCAGCACCATTAAAAGATACTTCTTCATGACATTATCTCCTATTAAATAAGTAGTACATTATATATTATATGTAGAGAGAAGTCCAAACCTGCATGCCGGATCTCGACCCTTTCTATAGTTAATAACGTAGAAAAGGGAATTTCTCAATATTACAACAATACATTTAACACATATTTAACAGTTGACCTCTCTTTGCCTTGCAAGCTATCAATAAAAATGTCGTAACTTTGTAAACAACAAAACAATAACTCCTAAAACAATCAATGGAATCGTTAAGAGAACTATACCGAATAGGTAAAGGACCGTCAAGTAGCCATACAATGGGTCCACAGAAGGCTGCGCAGATATTCGTGTCGCACAACCGCGATGCGGCGTCGTTTGAAGTTACGCTCTATGGCAGTCTTGCCGCAACGGGCCGTGGCCACATGACCGACGTTGCCATAGACGAGGTACTTCGCCCCATTGCCCCATTGCGCATAGAGTGGCAACCACAAGTGTTTCTGCCATTCCACCCCAACGGTATGAAGTTTGTAGCCTTCGACGCCAATGGCGCAAAGACAGACGAGTGGATTTGCTACAGCGTTGGTGGCGGTGCTCTGTCCGAGGGCGAGAAGGGACGCTGGCTCACAAGCAAGCGTGAGGTGTATCAAAAGAATACGCTGAACGAGATACAGACATGGTGCGAAAACCACGGACGCAACTACTGGGAGTACGTAGACGAGTGCGAGGAAGAGGACATCTGGGACTACCTTATGGAGGTATGGAAGGCTATGCAGCTAAGTGTGGAGCGTGGCATCGACCACGAGGGAGCTCTCCCGGGTCCGCTTAAGCTTCCGCGCAAGGGTCCTATCTACTACGTAAAGGCAAGCGGATACAAGCAGTCGTTGCAGTCGCGCGCCCTTGTGTATGCCTATGCCCTGTCGGTAAGCGAGGAAAACGCATCTGGCGGTACCATCGTTACAGCCCCTACATGTGGTTCGTGCGGCGTGTTGCCAGCCGTTTTGTACCACCTTGCCAAAGGTCATAAGTTCAGCGACACACGCATACTGCACGCAATGGCCACAGCCGGAATCTTCGGAAACGTTGTTAAGAAGAACGCTTCCATCTCTGGTGCCGACGTTGGCTGCCAAGGCGAGGTTGGTGTAGCTTGCGCTATGGCGTCTGCCGCAGCTTGCCAGTTGTTCGGCGGCAGTCCGTCGCAGATAGAATATGCAGCCGAGATGGGCCTTGAGCATCACCTTGGCATGACGTGCGACCCTGTGTGCGGATTGGTGCAGATACCTTGTATCGAGCGCAATGCCTTTGCCGCCACACGTGCGTTGGACGCCAACCTCTACGCTTCGTTCTCCGACGGCACCCACACCGTATCGTTCGACCGTGTGGTTAAGGTGATGAAGCAGACTGGCCACGACCTTCCTTCTCTGTACAAGGAGACGAGCGAAGGCGGATTGGCACGTGCATACGAGCAGCATCTCAAGACGCTTCAGGAACAAAAGCAAGGATAATAAAAAGGAGGGTGTGCCATTAACGCACACCCTCTATCATTACAATCTGTGGTGTACGAACTGCCGGCTTTAGCTCGCCACCTATATAATAAGTACCAAGCGGTGTATCTACCACCTGTGCTCCGGCACGCGCCAAAGCCTTGTCGGCAAATGTAGTATTGAGCCATTTGCCCTTTTTGGCATCAAAACGATACAGATTTCCACTGAAGCGATACCAACTAATTGGCTGGAGCAGATACTCCGTCTGCCTTACAAGCTTGTATCTGCCGCTTATCGCATCAAGAAAGATGTCCTTGTTCACGCCGCCTGCGGCATATATTGTTCTGCCGTCAGCCCAAGCTATGCCTCCGGCAAGTGTCATCTCGCAGCCTTCTACAGAACGAGGAGCGGAGAGCTTACGCATCTTTCCCGACTTTACATCATACGAATAGCCATCTGTATGAACCTCACTTTCTGCACCATTGGCATAAAAACCGCCCCATATATACACCTTATTATTATAAGCCGCACACACAGGCTGAACCCGTGGATTGCCTGGCAAACTGCCTACTACCTTCCATGGAGAAGCAGCAACATTGCCTCCACCCTTCTTCGTAGCGCCTGTCTTTCTACCAGCCAACGACAGGTGCAGTATGTCGGCAGACGGCTTTCCCTTCTGATTGCCACCCACAACATACACCTCGTTGCCTGTCTTTGCCACAGCCATATTGTCCACAGAGTATGGCAAGTCGGCGAGACGGCTTAATTGTGCCCTCTCCCCTACCGCGTCAAGATGCACACTATACACCGTGCTTAGCCCATGCTCCTTGTTGCAACCTCCTATCAGCAGCAAGCTGTCGCCACTCTGCACCGTCACGCCATAGGCGGCAGGCTCGGGCAGCGTGCCCACCATGCGCCATGCCAGCGTGTCCTTGTCAGCACGTGCAGCGTATATGCCGCTATAATAAGTCTTGTTGCCAGGTGTCTGGAAGTTGCATCCACCAGCCATAACAATCCAGCTGCCTATACGTCCGGCATAACTTGCCGACACGCCAAAAGAAAAGCCCGGTTCCGCTGATGGGAAACCAGCTACCGGGCTAACTCTTTGTGCCGTGGCTTTAACGCCACATATAAGCACCGAAATTATTATGAGGATTAATGATGGTCTGTACATTATGGCTGCTTGCCAATGTAAGCCAAGATACCGCCGTCTACGTAAAGGATATGACCGTTTACGAAGTTTGAAGCGTCGCTGGCAAGGAACACAACCGGACCCATGAGATCCTCAGGTGTACCCCAACGTGCAGCAGGAGTCTTAGCAACGATGAAGCTATCGAACGGATGACGTGAGCCGTCAGCCTGACGCTCGCGCAAAGGAGCAGTCTGAGGAGTAGCGATGTAGCCCGGACCAATGCCGTTGCACTGGATGTTGTACTCGCCAAACTCAGAGCAGATGTTGCGTGTAAGCATCTTCAAGCCACCCTTAGCAGCAGCGTAAGCCGATACTGTCTCGCGGCCAAGCTCAGACATCATAGAGCAGATGTTGATAATCTTGCCGTGGCCCTTAGCCTTCATGCCAGGGATAACAGCCTTAGAGACGATGAACGGAGCATTGAGGTCGATGTCGACAACCTGACGGAAGTCCTCTACAGACATCTCGGTCATAGGTATACGCTTAATGATACCAGCGTTGTTTACAAGAATATCGATAACACCAAGTTCCTTCTCGATGTCGGCAACCATTTGCTTAACCTGCTCCTCGTTTGTAACGTCGCAGATATAGCCATGAGCGTCAATGCCCTTAGCCTTATAGTCGGCGAGAGCCTGGTCCATGTGGTGCTGTGAGCGGCAGTTGAATGCAATCTTGGCGCCTGCATTATAAAGAGCCTCAGCCATAGCGAAGCCAATGCCGTAAGCGGCACCGGTAACGAGAGCTACCTTGCCCTCAAGTGAAAACATTTTGTCCATAGTGATATAGTTTATTTTAAATCAGTAGTCTTAATCTTCTGCATATCAGTGTAGTCGAGGTTCTCGCCTGCCATACCCCAAATAAAGGTGTAGTTGCTTGTACCTGCAGCACAGTGTATAGACCATTGCGGTGAGATAACAGCCTGCTCGTTGTCCATCCACATTGGGCGTGTCTCCTGTGGCTCGCCCATCAAGTGGCAGATACGCT
>USCM01000073.1 GCA_900553155.1 uncultured Prevotella sp.
CCGGTTTCTCGGGCATGTTGAGCACGATGTTCTTAAGACGCTCTATGCGCTTTGCGTTTTCTTCCTTTGTCATAGTTGCCTGTTGTTATGTTTTGCCTGTGCAGCCTGTAAGTGCTTTGAAACTAAGAGGTTTGAGCTGTGCTGTTTCACGTGGAACTATAAGGCTCAAACTATGGGGTGGTGGTCCTCCAGTTTCTCCTTGTCTTATGCAAAGGCGCGGCAGACTTGTAGCCTGTCGCGCCTGTTCCTGTTGTGTAGCCTGTACGGCTCCTGTTCCTATTAGATCTGTATCAGCGATGAGATCTCAATATCCTCGTCAAAACCTTTGCGTCCGTTGAGACCTTCGTTTACAAGCTCGATGATGAAGTTGGCGTATACCTTCTTAGGGTTGAACTTCTTGACGAGGTTGCAAGCAGCCTTCATTGTGCCGCCTGTTGCAAGGAGGTCGTCGTGCAGAAGGATAACGTCGTTTTCATCGATGGCATCCTTATGAATCTCTATAGTGTCCTTGCCATACTCCTTGGCATAGCTCTCCTGTACAGTATCGCAAGGCAGCTTGCCAGGCTTGCGGCAAAGAACCACACCTGCACCTAAACGAAGGGCGAGGGCAGACGACATAACGAAGCCGCGCGACTCGATGCCGACAATCTTGGTTATGCCCTTGTCTTTGTAAAGATCGTACATTTCATCGCAAATCTCTTGCAGACATTTGTTGTTCTTGAAGAGTGTGGTAACGTCACGGAAGTTTACTCCCTTCTTTGGCCAATCTGGTATGCAACGCAGATTGTCAAGCAATAGTTTGTTGTTCATTTTCAGTTGTTTATTATATGTTTGTTATTCTTTTTGTTTCACGTGGAACTTTACCTGTGCATCAGTACCAGCAGTACGTTGATGTCGCTTGGCGATACACCGGGGATGCGTGATGCCTGTCCGAGAGTTTCGGGGTTGATGCGCATAAGCTTCTGTCTGCCCTCTGTTGATATCTCGTGAAGTTGCTCGTAGTTGAAGTGTCCCTTGATGCGGATGTTCTCCAGTCGGTGCATCTTGTCGGCAATCTGCCGTTCGCGCTTTATGTAACCGTCGTACTTTATCAATACTTCGGCTGCTTCCACAATCTCCTCCTGTCTTGCGTCGTCTGTATCGAGCGCCGCCTTGAGGGAAGGAAGGGCAGAGGCGAGCTGCTTGATGCTTAGTTGTGGACGAGCCACAAGGCTTGCTATTGTAGCGCCAAACTGCATTGGTGTGGTGCCGAACGATTCGAGAGCCGCGTTTATGTCGCGAGGCTTAACGTTGGTAGAGTTGCAGAAGTTGATGATACGTTCGGTTTCTGCCTTCTTCTTAAGCCATAGGTCGTAGCGTTCGCGAGAAGCCAGACCTAAGTTGTAGGCACGTTCTGTGAGTCGTGCGTCGGCATTGTCCTGTCGTAGAAGTATGCGATACTCGGCTCTGGAGGTGAACATGCGGTAAGGCTCGTCAACACCCTTCGTCGTAAGGTCGTCTATCAAGACACCGATGTAGCCCTCGTCGCGCTTCATGATGAACGGATCGGAGCCGCCGCAGAGTAGGGCAGCGTTGATGCCCGCCATCGTACCCTGTCCGCCTGCCTCCTCGTATCCGGTGGTTCCGTTGACCTGTCCGGCAAAGAAGAGACCCTTGACAATCTTCGACTCCAACGACGGCTTGAGCTGGGTAGGGTCGAAGTAGTCGTACTCGATGGCATAGCCTGGTCGGTAAACCTTGATATCTCTGAATGCCTTAATCTTCTTCAAGGCTGCAAGCTGTACGTCCATCGGCATCGACGAGGAGAATCCGTTAAGGTACATCTCGTTGGTGTCCTCGCCTTCGGGTTCGAGAAACAGCGGGTGCTGATCCTTGTCGGGGAACGTTACGAGCTTGGTCTCGATAGACGGACAGTAGCGAGGTCCGGTCGACTTGATCTGTCCGTTGTAGAGTGGGGAGTCGGCAATGGCGTCGCGCAGCGTGTCGTGCACCTCCTTGTTGGTGTATGTGGTCCAGCACGGAAGCTGCTTAAGGTGTCGCGGAGCCGTCATGTACGAAAATCCGTGGTAGTCGGTCTCGCCAGGTTGGCACTCCATATCCTCAAAGTGAACCGAGCGGCGGTCTATACGCACCGGTGTTCCCGTCTTCATTCTTGCCGAGGTTATGCCGTGTCGTGTAATGCTCTCTGTGAAGTGCAGCACGGCAGGTTCGGCGCATCGGCCTCCCGGCACCTTGCGTCTGCCAACGTGCATCAGTCCGTTGAGGAATGTTCCGGCTGTTATTACTACCGCCTTGGCGCGGAACGTCACGCCCCACACCGTCTCTACACCCACAGCCTCGCCATTCTCCACAAGCAGCTCGCAGGCTTCGTCCTGCCAGATGTCAAGGCCGTCGATACGGTCGAGACGTGAGCGCCACTCCCAGATAAACTTGCCGCGGTCGCATTGTGCCCTCGGACTCCATACGGCAGGACCCTTGCCTCGGTTGAGCATACGGAACTGTATGGATGTGGCGTCGGTAACAAGACCCATCTCGCCGCCTAAGGCGTCAATCTCGCGCACAATCTGTCCCTTGGCAATGCCGCCAACGGCAGGGTTGCAGCTCATCTGTCCTATCTTGTTCATGTCCATCGTTATGAGGCACGTCTTGGCACCCATTCGGGCAGCCGCCGCGGCAGCCTCACAACCGGCGTGTCCGCCGCCTATAACGATAACGTCGTAATTGAAATTCATATATTGATTGTCGATAATATTTTGTGTGGTACGGCTCAATTTAGTACCTAATAAGTTTCCCCTCGCAAAATTAAGAATAAAAAATGATTTTTGGAGAGAAATAGTTTGATTTATCATCAATTTTCAGTATTTTTGCAGTCTGTAAGGATACGGCTTATACCTATTATATAGTATAGCTCAAAATTACGTGTTATGTTATATGTTCCCTAACCGGAATCTCTCCGTGAAGAAAGTGAGCCGCAACCTTATTATGGCACCGCCGCGACGGCGAAGCCTCCAAATATTGGAATCAATAATTCTAACATTTAATAATTTTTTTAATTCAAATCATTTATGTGGTTAATCAATTCATCCATCGGTAGAAAGGTGGTGATGGCCGTGACTGGTATCGCCCTTGTTCTATTCTTGACATTCCACATGTCAATGAATGTTGCAGCTCTCTTCTCTGGAGACGCTTACAACATGATCTGTGAGTTCCTCGGCGCCAACTGGTATGCCGTAGTTGCAACAATCGGCTTGGGCGCCCTTTGTGTACTCCACTTCGTGTTTGCCTTCTGGCTCACGATGCAGAACCGCGCAGCCCGTGGCAACTCTCGTTACGAGGTAACAGCAAAGCCTAAGGGTGTAGAGTGGGCATCTCAGAACATGCTCGTTCTCGGTATCATCGTAGTTCTCGGCTTGTTGCTCCACTTGTTCAACTTCTGGTACAACATGATGTTTGCCGAGCTTATGGGCTTCGAGGGCGTATGTGCACCTGCAGACGGTTTCGGCTGGATCAAGGAGACATTTGCCAACCCAGTTTACGTTGTTCTCTACATCGTATGGCTCGTAGCTCTCTGGTTGCACCTCACACACGGTTTCTGGAGCGCAATGCAGACATTCGGCTGGAATGGTAAGGTATGGTTCAACCGTTGGAAGGTTATCGGTCAGGTTTACTCAACCCTCCTCGTCCTCGGTTTCCTCGTAGTAGTAATTGCTTTCGCACTTGGTTGCGCACCAAGCCTCTGCTGCTAATTAAAAACTAAAAAATCAAAATTCATAATTCACATTATGGCTAAGACTATTAATTCAAGAATCCCTGAAGGCCCAGTGGCCGAGAAGTGGACCAACTATAAAGCTCACCAGCGTCTGGTGAACCCAAAGAACAAACTTAAGCTCGACATTATCGTTGTAGGTACAGGTCTTGCAGGTGCTTCTGCAGCAGCCAGCCTCGGCGAGATGGGTTTCCGTGTGCTTAACTTCTGCATCCAGGACTCTCCGCGTCGCGCTCACTCTATCGCAGCCCAGGGTGGTATCAATGCTGCCAAGAACTATCAGAACGACGGCGACTCTGTATACCGTCTGTTCTACGATACAGTAAAGGGTGGCGACTATCGTGCTCGTGAGGCTAACGTATACCGTCTTGCCGAGGTGTCAAACGACATCATCGACCAGTGCGTAGCCCAGGGTGTTCCTTTCGCTCGTGAGTACGGCGGCATGCTCGCCAACCGTTCGTTCGGTGGCGCTCAGGTATCACGTACATTCTATGCAAAGGGCCAGACCGGTCAGCAGCTTTTGCTCGGTGCCTACTCTGCACTCTCTAAGCAGGTGAGCACAGGCCGCGTATTGCTCTACACTCGTTACGAGATGGAGGATGTGGTTATCGTTGACGGCCGCGCTCGCGGTATCATCGCCAAGAACCTTATTTCTGGCAAGCTCGAGCGTTTCTCTGCAAACGCTGTTGTAATAGCTACCGGTGGTTACGGCAATGCTTACTTCCTTTCTACAAACGCTATGGGTTGCAACTGTACAGCAGCTATCCAGTGCTATCGTAAGGGTGCTTACTTTGCAAATCCTTGCTACGTACAGATTCACCCTACATGTATCCCTGTACACGGCGACAAGCAGTCGAAGCTTACTCTTATGTCAGAGTCGTTGCGTAACGACGGCCGTATCTGGGTACCAAAGAAGCTTGAGGATGCTAAGGCTCTGCAGGCAGGCACCAAGAAGGGCAGCGATATTCCTGAGGAAGACCGCGACTACTACTTGGAGCGCCGCTATCCGGCATTCGGCAACCTCGTTCCTCGTGACGTTGCCTCACGTGCAGCCAAGGAGCGTTGCGACAAGGGCTTCGGCGTAAACAACACCGGTCTTGCCGTATTCCTCGACTTCTCTGAGTCAATCAACCGTCTCGGCATCGACGTTATCCGTCAGCGTTATGGCAACCTCTTCGATATGTACGAGGAGATTACAGACGTTAACCCGGGTGAGCTTGCCAACGAAATCAACGGCGTTAAGTACTACAACCCGATGATGATCTATCCTGCTATCCACTATACAATGGGTGGTATCTGGGTAGACTACGAGCTCCAGACTTCTATCACTGGTCTGTTCGCTATCGGTGAGTGCAACTTCTCTGACCACGGTGCTAACCGCCTCGGTGCATCTGCTCTTATGCAGGGCTTGGCAGACGGCTACTTCGTACTGCCTTACACCATCCAGAACTACCTCGCCGACCAGGCTATCTGGCCGCACCTCTCAACCGACCTGCCAGAGTTTGCAGAGGCAGAGAAGGGTGTTCAGGCAGAGATCGACCGCCTTATGAACATCAAGGGTAAGCGTTCGGTAGACTCTATCCACAAGGAGCTTGGCCACGTACTGTGGGAGCACGTTGGTATGGGTCGTACAAAGGAGGGTCTTGAGCAGGGCATCGAGCTTATCAAGAAGCTTCGCAAGGAGTTCAACACCAACCTCTTTATCCCTGGATCTAAGGAAGGCTTGAACGTAGAGCTCGACAAGGCTATCCACCTCCGCGACTTCATCCTCATGGGTGAGCTTATCGCACACGACGCCCTCTCACGTGAGGAGTCTTGCGGTGGTCACTTCCGCGAGGAGCACCAGACTCCAGAGGGCGAGGCACAGCGCGACGACGAGAACTTCTTCTATGTAGGTTGCTGGGAGTACAAGAACAACGACGAAACAGCTCCTGAGCTCATCAAGGAGCCGCTCGAGTACGAGGCAATCAAGGTACAGACACGTAACTATAAGAATTAATAAAAGATTATGGCAAATATATCATTCACACTGAAATATTGGCGTCAGAACGGTCCTAAGGATAAGGGCCACTTCGACACACGCGAGATGAAGGACATCCCTACGGATACCTCATTCCTTGAGATGCTCGACATCCTTAACGAGCAGCTCATCGAGGAAGGCAACGAGCCTTTCGTTTTCGACCACGACTGCCGCGAGGGTATCTGCGGTATGTGCTCACTCTACATCAATGGTCATCCCCACGGACCAAACCAGGGTGCCACAACCTGCCAGCTCTACATGCGTAAGTTCAACGACGGCGACGTTATCACAGTTGAGCCTTGGCGTTCGGCTGCTTTCCCTGTAATCAAGGACTGTATGGTAGACCGTACAGCTTTCGACAAGATTATGCAGGCAGGTGGCTACGTAAGCGTTCGTACTGGTCAGCCTCAGGATGCCAACGCTATCCTTATCCCTAAGGAAGATGCCGACGAGGCTATGGACTGCGCTACATGTATCGGTTGCGGTTGCTGCGTAGCTGCATGTAAGAACGGTTCTGCCATGCTCTTCGTAAGCTCTAAGGTTAGCCAGCTCGCTCTCCTTCCTCAGGGTCGCCCAGAGGCAGCTAAGCGTGCAAAGGCTATGATCGCCAAGATGGAGGAGCTCGGTTTCGGTAACTGCACCAACACTCGCGCTTGCGAGGCAGAGTGTCCGAAGAACGAGTCTATCGCCAACATCGCTCGCCTCAACCGCGAGTTCATCAAGGCTAAGCTTGCCGACTAATCAACAGCTCTTAGGTAACGGCTTCTAAGCCGTAGCCATGCTGTGCGACTAATAATAAGTCGATAAAACTTCAAGGCGGATGCGTACCACTTCTATGTGTTGCGCATCCGCTTTTCCTTTTTATATATATGCGTTCCATATATTTATATGCTGTTCTTTTCTTATCTGTAAATACTTTTTATGTTTTTTGCAACAGGGTTGCACTTCTTATTTCTTATCTTTGCAACTGATTTTTATTTGCTTAATAATAAACACTTAATAAAGTATGCTAAGACGAATATCTTATTACTTGTTATCATTAGTCTTCGTGGCGGGAATGGTCGCTTGCGGAGGCAAGTCGCATGACCATCTCGACCACGATGCCGAGGATGCAGGCCATGGTGCCAAAGGAGCGCATGCCGACGAGATAATACTCTCGGTAGAGAAAGCACGCGCCGCCGGCGTTAAGGTAGAAGAGATAAAGCCCGGAATGTTTCATGGTGTGATACATACCAGTGGCAAGGTGATGTCGGCATCGTGCGACGAGACAGCCGTTGTTGCCACCATTAGCGGCCGTGTGCAGTATAAAAACCACGTTAGCGAGGGCCTTAAGGTAGCTGCCGGAACAACGCTCTTCTCTATCACATCAGCCGGTATGCAGATGGCAGACGGCGACCCCGTGCAGCGTGCACGCATCGACTACGAACGTGCCGAGCGCGACTACACCCGTGCCAAGATACTTATCAAGGACAAGATAATAAGCGAGAAGGATCTTGCTGTGGCTAAAGCCGAGTATGAGGCAGCCAAGCTTACCTATACCAGTATGCAGCGTACACGTAGTGCTGGTGGTGTGGCGGTAACCGCTCCACGCGGAGGCTACGTAAAGCAGTGTATGGTAAATGGTGGCGACTATGTGGAGGCAGGTCAGACCCTCGCCGTCATCACACAGAACAAGCATCTGTATCTGCGTGCCGAGATACCCGAACGCCACTTCAACGAGCTTAACAAGATACGCTGTGCCAAGTTCCGCACCAGCTACAGCAAGCGTCTATACGACATCACCGACATGGGCGGACATATCCAGTCGTATGGCCGTTCGGCAGAGGTAAACAACTCGTACATACCCGTTATATTCGAGTTTAACAACACTGGCGACGTAGTGCAAGGCTCGTATGCCGAGATATATCTCATCACTCAGGATCGTCCTAACGTTATAAGCCTACCGCTTACAGCCCTAACCGAGGAGCAGGGCATCCACTTTGTGTACATTCAGGTGGACGCTGAGGGCTACCGCAAGCAGGAGGTGACGCTTGGCGAGAGCGACGGCGAGCGTGTGGAGATACTTTCGGGAGTGAAGAAAGGCGACCGCGTTGTCACGAAGGGTGCTGTTCAAGTAAGATTAGCCTCGGCTGCAAATGCCATCCCGGCGCATAACCATAATCATTAAAATCTATGCTGAATAAGATAATACGCTTCTCGCTCGAGAACAGAATCCTTGTGTTGGTGGCGTCGGTGCTGCTTGTCATTGCCGGCTTATACTCCACCAGCAAGACCGATGTCGACGTCTTTCCCGACCTCAATGCGCCTACCGTAGTGATAATGACCGAAGCCGGTGGCATGGCAACCGAGGAGGTGGAGCAACTCGTAACCTTCCCTATAGAGACCGCGGTAAACGGCAGTACTGGTGTGCGTCGAGTGCGCTCTCAGTCTACCAACGGCTTCTCCGTAGTGTGGGTAGAGTTTGATTGGGGTACCGACATCTATCTCGACCGGCAGATAGTAAGCGAGAA
>USCM01000074.1 GCA_900553155.1 uncultured Prevotella sp.
TCCCAGCTAAGAGCATCTGTTTCTATCCCCTCTTCTTCGTTGATGTCCAAATGATTCTTCCCATCAGAACCTTGAACAATAACTCCTTTTGCCCACTTTGTCCCGGCAAGATATATACATCCGTCTATCTCTTTGCCGTCCTCTGATGTGTCGTATCCGGTTATAGCATTTTTTTCGACTCTCATATAAGCGCCTCCTTTGATTTTGTATTCGCCCACCTCATTTTTGATTGTCAATACAGGATAACAAGAGCAGTTGGCTATATCGTACACATTGATATCGCAATAGATTTTATTGTCGTCAGTAATAGTCAAAGGATAAGTCTTTTTGCCAATAGTTACCGTTGCTTCTGATATTTTGCTTTTATAATAAAAGTTTTTACATTCAACAACATACCGTATCACATCGTAGTTAAGAGGATTGGTACAAATAGAGTCGGCTATTTCAGGACAGAAATCTGAGTTAATGTAATATACCTCATGCTCCGATACACTTCTATCTTCCCCATTTATGGTTGCTATAGTAGATATTGTAATCTCTTTACCATACGGGATTTCAAGCTCCGCATAATAGACGTCGCTTTCACCTTTTTGTGCCTCTACAAACTTTTCTTCGCCGTCTTCACTCAGCTTGAATACCACCTTAGAGAGTTCTATATTGCCCTCCACGCCTTTTATGGTATGCCCGTATTTTATTTTGCATGACGTATGATTAGCGGATATTACATTTTGAAAATACGTGCCGTTTGTTGTTACAATATATCCTATCTCATCATCATAGCTGTTGCAGGAGATAGCTGCCAAGCAGACTAATAATATAAATAGAAACTTCTTCATGATTAATTGCGCTTTTTGTTTTTGTGAATACTGATACCTAAACCGATGTATGGGTCGTGATGCCACTTTGTATCGCCGAACTTACCGGTCAATATAGACGTGTAGCCAACCTGTAGCAGTAGGGCTTTGTATTTTACAATTACACCTATGTCGCCTGCTACGCCTTTAGCACCGGAGATATAACGTTTCTCGCCGTTATAAGATTCTTCGTTATCAATGTCTTTGATTTCTTCGTATTTCTGTCCAAATTTTCCATATCCGGCTCCTATGTAGGCGAACAGATATTTATGGCAACGTTTCATAATTCCGGCTGTACAGATTATGTACGATGGGTCCTTCTTCTTGAATATACCGGTTCCATAATAACCACCTTCATGATTAGGTTCGGGATAGCCCTCCGCATCTATGCCAAACTGTCCGCCCAAAATGGCTAATCGTAGATATGCGCCCCAGTTGCGACACATGGCGAGTGTCACGCCATAAGCCTTGCAACCAGAGTAGTTGGCTATCACCATGCCGTACAGACGAGACGGGCGCTTCTTTAGTGTGTACGAGAAAGTTCTCTTCTCAAATGGCTTGATGCTGATTTGGTCGGTGATGTTATAATACTCCTGCTCATCGCCCTGTATTTTGATGTTGTGTGTGCCTACAACTTTCAGGGTTTGAGGAGCAAGTCCCTGCGGTATTCCGTCCAATATAACTGTAGCTTGTGGTGTACAACTTATATTGGCTTCGCCTTCTATAAGGAACATGAATTCGGTTTTACCGGTTGTGCTTACCTCTATAGGGTAAGTCTTTTCAAACAAGCTTCCGTATCTTACAGTAACGTTGTGGTTTCCGGTTGCCACTTTAGTGTACATAATGTTGGTTGACGACCAGTCGCCGTCGAGTGCAATGTCAGCACCAGCTGTTGTTCGCAGCTTAATTCTTACAGAGTCTTTGGCAGTCTGCGCTTGCATAGCGCAGACCGTCATAAGAACCGATAAGATTATAAGTCCTATTCGTTTCATTGTTATTGTTGTGTTGGTTTATTCGATATTGAAGTTCATTCGCCAGATGTTTGTTGTCGCGGTTGGCTCGTGTAGAAAGGAAGTAGATGCTTCGTCCGTCTTTAGCCCATACAGGACACATATCGAAACTCGGATTGAATGTTAGCTGTGTCAGACGCGAGCCATCTGTTCTTACAACAAAGATGTCTGTGTTGACCACATTGTTGATGGCAGATGTAGAGTTGCCCTCCACAGCGAGCCATTTGCCATCAGGAGAAAGGCACGGGTTGGCAAAGCTGCGCTTCTCGTCAGTAAGAACAAGCGTTTCCTGTCCCTTGACATAGTTGACGTACCATATCTCGCTACGTCCCGAAGATGAGTTTCTTACACAATAGAAAGCCTCCGGGTCGTTAGGTATAAGGCATACATTGTAGCCTGAAGCACATGATGTAAGCGTGCCGTCCTTTCTATCGAGCGACCATACAGATGGACCATTAGCCGACTGTCTTGAGAAGTACACCTTCTGACCGTCGATCGAAGCAGGGTTCCAGTCGGACACCGAACCATTGGTTATCTGCTGCATCATGCTGCCTTGGTCGGCATTAATGGCAGACACGTAGTAGTTGGTGCCATTCCTGTCGGAGAAGTAGAGCTTGTTGTCCTTAGCCCATGAGAATGATAGCACATCGCGGAATGTACGTTGTGTTGCAGCGCCTTGGGCACCCGCGTTTCTTACCATGATGTTAGTCTGGCCGTTAGCCTTATATAGGTATGCCAACTTGCTTCCGTCTGGCGATATGGCGAGAGAACGCAACGGGCACCATCTGAAGTGGGCTTCAGCACTATATGCCCAGCTCCAGTTCTTGTAATATGCGCGGTTAGCCAATGAAGGCTCCTTGGTGGCATTGCCTGCGATGATACTGTTGGTCGACTCGTCGGTAAGCTTAACAAGGTTAAGTCCGCTTTCCTCAGGAGTGAAAGCCTCAAGATAGTTGGATACTTTGATTGAACCGCATGATGCGAGCAATGCCGAAGCGGCTGCAATGCCTAATACTTTAAACTCTGTTTTCATAATGTGTTTTTTTAATTGTTTGTTGGTGAATCGTTTGAGTCGGGATTGTTTGAGTTAGATGTACCGTATTGCTGAAGTTGTTTTTCAAGCGCTTGTTGGTACTCTGATGTTTGTGAGGCTGTAGCGCAACTTGCCGCACCAATAACGAAGACAATCGCTGCAATGCATGAGCATAGAAGCTTTAAAGAGACGCTCTTTGTCATAATTATAATTTTTTTGTTAGTAAATAAATGGCGATAGCAATTATGTAAATAGTTAAGTCGTTAATGTCCCATGTGCCATTGACAAGTCTCATAAGTTGGCAAAACTCGTGTATGATGATAGCCGTCGGCATTATCCAAATACATAATAGTTTGATGTATTTGCCCTCGTTGTCCCAAATGAATTCCATTGCAAACATATACGACAGCAACCACATACCGTCGGGTAGATTATAGACAATCCATTGAGGTACAGCTTCTATGGGTGGAAATAAATGCGATGCCCTTATAGATCTGATACAATTAAGCATACCCATTTGTTCAAATGGCTTAAACATATAGAGTGTTAGCGGTCTATACAGTATATAAATCAGTTCGCCGATAAATATGAGAAGGACGGAGAATAGTAAGTAAGTTTTTCTTTTAATAGTGATAATATCCGACTTGCTGTCTCCAAGAAGTCTATTAAAATTAAAACCCTGTGAACACCGATATAAAAAAAAGGACGTGGAGACTCTATCCGTTACTCGCTCCACAGCTTGAGGCCCTAGGAATTGCCCATTGTAGTCGAAACGAGCAACCCAAGACCCCACGCCGATATGAACGTATCTGCCCCATCGTATATATACATAGCAACAAACGTACGTCAACATTCGCATTGACATACATTACTATAATATACAATGAGGGCTGACAATAGTGTCATATCCCGTGGCATCTATCGTTGCCATGTCCCTTGACTACAATTTGAGAGTTTCCTAGGCTTTCAAGCTGTCAGTGAACAAAGCGCGTGATAAACGCCTTTCCATATATGGTATCTCCACATAACACCGCCAACTAATTGGCTGTGACTTTCCCGACACTTAATGCATCTTCGGCGTAGAGACAATGCAAAATTAATTCTTTTTTCTTTATACTACAAATTATAAACATAAATATTACTTATAGATGCAAATAATTTATAGATCATCCGATATATGGAGTGATACAAACAGGAGTATATAGGGGTGGTTTAGACAAGAGAACATAAAAACTATACAACACTCTGCCAATCTGCCATTTTGTACCCCATATCCTTATAAATAACTGATTATCAGCAAAATAATAGGCTGGTACATTGCTTCTATGGAAGCCAATGTACCAGCCTATCTGACATTTTATAGAACCGATGTACCAGGTAGGAACGTCCTACCCGACCCTCTTAACCCAGTATTTAGCGCACACTTCAAATCTCTTTCGGCGCATGCCATCCATATTGGCAAGCTTACGTCCGAAGGACATGAGGCTCGTAACCTTAAGCGACGTGCCAACCTTTTGCTTGATGACATCAAAAATCTCCGCTGCTGACAGCCATTCGGCAGCCTTGTCGTCGTAGTTGTCCACAGGTGTGAAGAACATTCGGAAGTATTGCTCGGCAGGTTCCAGAATCTCATAGCGTCGGTTCCACTGCATTATCTGCTGCGTCTCCGTCTTATTGAACCACGAGCGCTCGCCATGTCGCAGCATCTGCAGAGCCTGGGCGAATATCTGCCGGTGGTTGGGCATCCGGCTCACGTCGATAGGCTCCGTCAGCTCTATACCGATAAAGCGTCGGTTGCCCGAAGGGTCGGCAAGTATGTCGGTTATGTTGCTTGTGGCAATGAAGGAAGCCCGGCGCGGCAGGTCTTCCTGACGGTCGCCATACGGACGCTTCGCCTTGACAGTGGGCAACTGGATGATGTTCTTGAGGAATCCTTGCTGTAGTCGTGGCGAAATCTGGTTGAACTCGTCGATGTTTATCAGCAGTTGCTGCGTCATGGCGAGCATCACCTGTCGGCGTTGTCCGAGGTCGAGACTGTCGGTGTAGCCCCACTTCAGTTCTTCGGGCAGCAGACGGCGGCAGAACGTACTCTTGTTGAATCCCTGCGGCGATATAAGCAGAGGTGCCACGCTGTTGCCGTACACTCGTCCGGGCGTGTTCTGCCACTGGCTCACCATGGCAAGCAGCCACGTTTTAAACCACTGCTTCCACAGCGGAGCGTCGGTGCGCACGGTAGCGGCGAGGTCGGCAATGTGGTCGTGCCCGTCCCATACGCCTTCGCACTGGGCAAGATAGTTGCCTATAGGGTCGAAGGAGCGTATGTAGTCGGAGTCGATATAGTTGGCTATATCGTTCTTGCTCACCTCTATGCCCTCGCGCTGCACCTCAAGTGTGATGCGTCGTCGTGAGCGCGGGTCGAGCGGAACGAACGATTCGGCAGCACTTGCGGTGGCGCGATACTCCGTACAACTGGTGATGCAGTTGTAGCGGAAGGCATAGTGAGAGTTGAGATAGTCAATCATTCGTACTATTGGATTGACTGTGTTTGTGTGTTTTTCATTCATAGCATTAAATTTTTTGTTGTTTTGTAATGATGTTATCTGTACTTTATAATGATGTTACGGCTGCTTTGTAATCGTGTTGTAGGGTCTTGGCAACGAATGATGTACGGCTTCGGCTTATAGGAGGTCGATTTCTTCTTGCGAGAAGTCGAACTCGGCATTAGTGTACCCAAACCTTTTGAAGAGTTGCTTGATCCACTCTTGTTGTTCGGGCGAAAGGTGCCGCCTGCCGTGATGGTAGTTGTAGTAGCTGCCGTTGCCTCCGAGGTAGTGCTTGATGAGCGAGCGCAGGAGGGGTGCGTCCTTCGCCTTAACCTCGTCGAACATTGTGCCGAATCCCCATGCCGTGTGTATCACCTGCAGTTGCTTGAAGTGTGGGCAGGTGGCGTCCTGCCTTAGCGCTGTGGGATATACTGTATAGCCTGTGGTCTGTCCTTTCTGTATGGCGCAGGTTGAGCGGTAGCGCACACAATCGTCCTTGCGCGGACAGTTGGCATTGAAGCAGTATAGCCACGAGCTTGGGATGGGACTGCCGCTGATGGCGGCATTAGATATTAATGTTTTATCCATTATTATTATTAATTTGAAGTAAAACTTTTTCTGGGTGCAAAATTACAATGTTGCGCAGCGGATGTCAATAGTTTGGCGAATTTTTTTAGGTTCATCCGATATTTAAAGTGATATAAACTGCTATTTATCGGGGAAGATTATATGAGTATATGGCAGGGCTTTGACAAAAACAAATAAAACCCCGCATATATTTTCCGAGTCTTCGACTTGCCTTACATATAGATAAAGCCTTACGAGAGCAAGCTCTCGACAGCTTTATCTATATGTAAAGCAGTGGCACGATGTGCCACTCGGAAAATATATACGGCGATAAACATAAAAAACAGCCGGATGCTCGCAAACTGTTAGAGTATTCTATATTATTAGTGGTTGCCTGCCTAATGTTTTTTATGTTTATCGCCCTATTGTGGGCTAAGTGCAGCTTGCTGCTCCAATAAAAGGTATGGCGTATGGGTATCGAGAGCTCGCTCTCGTAAGACCATACGCCATACCTTTTATTGAAACCCGAAGGGTTTTGCCAACAATAGGGGGTTTTGTCGGTTTTTGTAAAAGCCCTGCCATATACTAACAGAAAGAGTCTCCACGATAAACTGCAATTTACACTTCTGTCACTCCATATTCCAGATGAACCTTTTTTATTGTAGGTTGTATAGATTATGGCGGATAGGCTGGCACATAAGGCCGATTTCGCGGCGATGTAACAGCCATGCTTTGTATTGAAAATCAGACACTTGCGGCATTAAAAGGCAGCAAATGCCACTTTGCCACTTGAATACAAAAAATAAATCAATAGTGATGTATATATAAGAATCACACTAATTCTTCAGACAAGGCAAACAACATATACAAGGGTATATTGATAATGCCCTCTTCCTCACTCCTTGTATACGGCAGCAAACTGGTACGCAAGGACCATTTAGGCATGTACTTCTGCCTGTAGACCTTAAGACTTTTGGCGTTCATTGTTATTCCTGCCTTGCACTCTAAAGGATACACCTCCATTCCGTCTGATATTAGGAAGTCTACTTCGGCAGATGATGACGAGGTCCAATAAAAATTAGTTTGTAAGCGCTTGAAGAGCTGCAGCTCTTGACACACATACTGTTCGGTAAGCGCACCCTTGAACTCCTCAAATATCCTACTTCCTTCAAGTATAACCTTAGGAGACACTCCACTCATACATCTCAACAAAGCTTTTCAAGTCGGCATAAGCCTTGAGCGGTACATCCGGCTTACTGATATTGTATGTACGTATAATCTCACCTGCATCGCTAAGCCACATCAGAGAGTCTTCATACTCTCTTGCTCTGGCGCCCTCACGAACAAGACCATAAACAAACTTCTTGTTTTCCTTTGCAAGCTGCGAAGGAATACTATCCCACACATACCTTATCTTTTCAATCATTTGCCGTGGAGCGTGTTTGGAGAAGTCGTTCTCGTAAGCTGCCACCAACTGCCTCTGCACATCATCGACCGCGAAGAAGTCGTGGGTATCCAACCACTTCAACACCGCAGAGGGCATACCGCCAACAACAAAGTATTTCTTTAGATAATCCGTAAGCTTTTCGGCAAATGCATCAAGGTCACGATGTCCACCCTTCAAGACATAATCAAGCAGCATGGCTTCTCCATTAGCAAGCAGAAACTCACGAAAAGAAAGTGGATAAAGGTCAAGAAATTCCACCTTTCCAACCGGAAAAGATGTACCTTCGTGCAAAGCCACTCCCAACAGCGAGCCTGCACAGCATATAGCATACTCTGGCGCTTCCTCGGCAAAATACTTCAACGACGTTAAGGCACGAGGCATCTCCTGCACCTCGTCAAATATTAACAGCGTATCTTCCGGATTAATCTTTCTGCCAGAATAAACCGACAACTGCTCCATGATGCGTTGTGGCGACAGCGTACCCTCGAATATTGCGCCTAACACATCTTTCTGCTCAAAGTTGATATAGCATACATCCTTAAAGTATTTCTTGCCGAAATCCTTAAGCAACCACGTCTTGCCTACCTGCCTTGCACCTCGGAGAATTAGAGGTTTGCGGTCGGATTTATCCTTCCATTTATGCAACTCGTCTATTAGTAATCTTTCCATATCTATTCCATTTTCTGCAAAGATACTAATAATCAGCATATTAACAATGCATTATCACATTTTCGGCACGACTTTTAACTACTATTATCACATTTT
>USCM01000075.1 GCA_900553155.1 uncultured Prevotella sp.
CGGGTTCCCTTCGGTCACCCGAGGTTAAGCATGATTCGCCGCCTTCGGCGACGCATCGCACACCCCACCTATTAACGCCAATTACACGATATAATCATTAACGTCAATTATACGATATAATCATTAACGTCAATTATACGATATAATCATTAACGCCTATTACACGATATAATCATTAACGCCAAGTTAAGCAGAGATTACTTCACGACCTTGCGGCCACCAACGATGTACAAGCCCTTAGGCATTGCGTTGATGTCGGTGCCGAGCAAGCGGCCGTCGATAGAGTAGACACGGCGGTCGGCAGCCTTGCTGTCGGTGGTCTTTAGCGTAGCGATGCCGGTAGCGGTGCTGTTGTCGAGGACGTTGTTGTCGTCGCCTCCCATTACGAGGAAGCTAACGGTGCCGTCGTCGTTGCGTGTTATCTCTGTAACTGGCTTGCCCATATACGAGGTGCCCAGACTTGCGTTGTGGCTGTTCCACAGCATTGCGGCAGGCGATGATGTATCGGTAAGCTCGTTGTTTAAGATTCTAAACGTACCATCATTCTTCTTGTATACGTAAGGATAAAGGTCGCCCTTAATACCCGAAGTAGAAAGCACTTCATTGTCATCGGCAGTTACAAGAGCCATACGCTGATGGTCGTATCCGGTAGTGTTCACAGTGTTGGATGTCCAGCGCTCCTTGAGATAGTCTACGTGTGTAACCATAAGTCCGTCGCCATACAGACCGCGGTCCCAACCTGTCTTTTGGCGGTTCTCAAAGAGGTAGTACTCGTCCTTGTTGTTGTCGTTGTACATTATGAATGGACGGCCATAGTCGGTAGACGACTTCATAGCCTTGATGGTTGCTGCCTTGTCGAGAACAATAGGCTCAACCCATCCTGCATATATACGCTCCCAGGCTGTGAAGTTAGGCGGTGTGAATCCCTCGCCAAGATAGTTGCCATTAGACAACAAGTCGTAATAGCCCATACCATACTGCTGCTGTCCGTTGGTATCGTAGGTATCGGGGAAACCAAGACAGTGGGAGAACTCGTGGCAGATGGTGCCAATGCCTATAGGCTGTGTCTCACCGGTATAGCCTTTGCTATCCTGTACGCCCATCAGCTCGCTTGCGCAGGCATATCGGTCTATCTTACCTGTGCTGTACGACAGCTTGCCGCCACGATAGCTCATATAGTGCATGTGCGCCCAGATGGTGTTGGGGTCGTCTGAAGCATTCTCGCCCAATCCGGCATAGAGGAAGAACACCTGGTCGGCAGAGCCGTCGCCATCCCAATCGTAGTCGGCGAGGTTCACTTGAGGGGCTGCCTTGTTGGCTGCCTCCTTAAGCATAGCACCCACATTGGCATCCTGTCGCTGTCCTACATTCTTTCCGTAATAGGCATATCCTTGTGATGTACACACCGGACCGACAACATCGAAGGAGAGATCGAACTTGCCGTTGCTCTGTGCAAGATAGTAATCGTGTACCGAACCTATACATCCCTCGTCGTTGGTATATCCGGGCTGGTTGACCAATGCCTCGTAGTAGGCCTTGTCGTGCTTTGCCTGGAACTTCTTGTCGGCAAACTCGACAAGGATTATAAGTCCCTTCTTCTTGCCCTCGTACGTAATGTGGTCGCCGCCGATGCCACCCTTCAACGGGGCACGCATGGCACGGGCACGTTTCTGCATCTTCTCAAACTGAGCCTCAACGAAGGTGTTGCCATCCTCAGACAGCGTGTATCGCTTGCCGTCGGAAGCCTGCCACCAACTAAGAAACTCGTCGCCTTGCAGCTCGGCGGTTATCATATTGCCGTCAACGGTAGGCAGTGTTTTCTTGAATCCCGGCTTAACGGGGGCTGCAAAAGATGTGGCTGCTGCTAAGAACAGAGCCACAAGAAAGGATAATTTTCTTTTCATAAGTATGTTTAAATATATTGTTTTTTTACTTTATGCACTCGCGTGTAAGGAAGTCGTTGTACTCGTTGCGGTAGCCATTAAAGACGTTGATGTCTACCTCGGGGCGTATGCCTGTGACACGTCCGTCGGGGCATAGCTGCCAATAGACAAGGTGAACGTCGGGCTTAAACTCGCCATAACGGGCTATCCAGATATTGTAGTCGCGTTTAAGGTCGGGTGCCGACGACAGATAGCGGTTTACAAAGGTCTGCGATATGTACAGCACGGGGCGTGTGCCTGTATGCTCGCCCACCATGCGCAGCCATGTGCGCACGGCGCGGAAGAGCACCTCGGGTCCGCCCATTGCCTTTATCTGCTGATGCGACGGCTCCACGTCGAGCACTGGCGGAAGGTCGCCCTTGCGGAATATGGAGTTCTTTATAAAGAACCGAGCCTGCGCCGACGCCGGTGTGCGTGTGGAGAAGAAGTGGTAGGCGCCCACCTTTATGCCGCGTCCACGTGCCGAGAGATAGTCGGAGCGGTAGTAGCGGTTGCGTATGGATGTGCCCTCGGTCGACTTGATGTAGCAGAACGACACGGGATAATCTACCTTTCCCGTAACGTGCTTGCGCGATATATTGCCCAGATGGGATATGCGTATCTTGCTCCAGTCGATGGGATAATGGCGCCTGCCCTTGTCGTGCTGAAAGCGCGAGATGTCGATGCCGTATATGCGGTCGGCTGTATACTCGAGCCGTTCGCCGAGGAAACGGTCGGCTCGCCACTCGCCAGCCCGCACGTGCCGCTTGCTTGTAACGTCGAATCCGAAGCCCGTGCGCTTGCCGTCTTTCCAGTTGCCCATATATATATTGCGTTGCGGGTCGGCAAAGTAGCCGTGTCCTTGGGCTATGGCGTCCTGGTTCATCTCGCCCGAATAGGTGCCGGTCGAGTCGGTCCACGTTCCGCTTACGAGGGTGTCTGCCCTCCATGTGCCTACTATGCGGTGGTGCAGCGAGTCGTGGCTTACACCCTTTCCGCAGCGTTTGCCCATGCGCCACTGTCCTGCATACACTATGCTGTCGCCAATGGCGAGCTGTCCATAACCGTCGTACTTGCCGTCCTTAATGCCGCCCCGGTAGGTTATGTTGCCGTTGCGCACCACTGTCTGATTGTCGGTGGCGATGTCGCGGCAGCCTGTGAGGGCTATCAGGAAGGCAAGGACGATGGTGTATATTGTTGTATTCTTCATTTGTAGTCTACCAATCTTTAACTATTGAACCTCCTGCCACGATGCCCACAAACTGTCCCTTGGCTGTAAACACCGGCGCCCCGTCCGACACGAGCACCCTTGGCAGGTCGTGGCGTGCACCGCTAAGGCGTCTGCCTGGAACGATGACGGGCTGTATGGTGTCGCTCTCGAGACCGCTTTCGCCCAATCCCGGATAACCCACGGCACGTATGTCGCGCTCCTTGTCGCAGTTCCACAGCAGCGTATGCAGAGCCGACACGCCGTCGGGAGTGGTGGCATCCGTGGTCTGCAACGTAATGGTTTGACGTTTCTTGCCTATGGAGAGCACATCGAGAGGGGTGCGCGCCACGCGTCCGCTGTCGTTGCTGTACACCGCGGTATAGCTTACGGCGGTGCGGAGCGCAAAGCGATGCCTATGTCCTGACGCCACGCTGTCGAGCAGCCTGCCTGCCCTCTGCACGTCCTTGTATATCATGTCTATATGCGATGCCATACCGGCTATGGCTTGGTAGCCATTGTCCTGGACACCGTGCACACGCAGATAATACTTCAGTTCGGTTTGTTGCGAGTGCAACCTGCGGGCTTGCTCGGCTATCGAGGCACGGCAGAGACGCACTATGGTAGAATCGTCCTTAATCTTGGGCAACTGTTGCTGAGCCTTGAAAGCCGTTACCACCCTGCCCCGGCACAACGGAATGGCGGTATAGCCATTGAGCCAGCAGCCAGCCATGAGATGCCGATGCACAGCCGAATCGCGGTTGGCTGTAACGCCAACAAGCACCGTATCGCCCTCGGCAGCGTCGAAGTAGAGCAGCGGTTTGCCGTCGACGCACACCTCCTGCCACACCTTCTGTTCTACAACCACAGTGCTGCGGAGCATCGAGCCGGCGGATGCAGGCACAAGCATCCATGCCGCAAAGCCGCCTATAAGCACCACTATCAGCACTATGATGCCAACGATTATTTTCTTACCTATATATTTCATAATGTAGTAGCCTTTGCATTTTCGCAGGCGAAATTACAAAATATATCGTTATGTTGACGCTTTTTCAGCCTATTTTTTTGTATATTCCGATGTTAATCGTAACTTTGCAAGATAGCAAAAAGACGAAAACCCAAAGTATGAATCTATCTGATTTCTTCAGGAAATTCAAAAGCCGCTACCTCATTGGCAATTTGTGCGCTATGATGGCGGTGGTGGTGGTGGCGTGCATCGGCGTTAAATATGGCCTTGATGTATACACTCACCACGGCGAATCCATATCCATACCCGACGTGCGCAAAAAGACATTTGAGGACGCTCAATACCTGCTTGAGCAGGCTGGGCTGCAAGTGGTGGTGAGCGATACGGGATACGTGCGCAACCTTAAGCCGGGCTGCATACTTGAGCAGACACCCGAGCCGGGCGAGCGTGTAAAGTCGGGACACATCATCTACGTCATTGTCAACGCCTCGCACACGCCTACACTCACCGTGCCAGACGTCATAGACAACAGCTCGCTGCGTGAGGCTCTGGCTAAGTTGTCGGCTATGGGCTTCAAGCTTACACAGCCCGAATATATCGACGGCGAGAAGGATTGGGTCTACGGACTTACCGTCAAAGGCAGACATGTAGTTGCAGGCGACAAGGTTTCGATAGACGATTGGGTAACGGTGCAAGTGGGCAACGGACAGCGCGACTCTACCGAGGACATCGACTACATTGACGCGCCCTACCCTGCCGAGGAAGGCATTATAGAGAATGAGGGCGGCGACGTGGACGAATTTCAGGAAGTGCATGGCCCCATTAACGACCAATAGGATATAGAATTATGACAGAACAGATACAAGATATAATTGAAGAAGAACAGCTCTACGAACACTTCCGCTTCGTAGCCGACCCCGGCATGGCGCCGCTGCGTGTCGACAAGTTTATGTGCGAGAAGCTGCCCCACTCGTCGCGCAACCGCATACAGACGGCTGCCGACTCGGGATTTGTACACGTTGGGGGCCGACCGGTAAAGAGCAACTACAAGGTTAGACCCGGCGACGTGGTTACGCTGATGCTCGACCGACCACGGCACGACACAAGCATCGTGGCAGAAGACATCCCTATAAACGTGGTTTACGAGGACGACGACCTTATGGTGGTGAACAAGGAGGCTGGAATGGTGGTGCATCCGGGTGCAGGCAACTTCACCGGAACACTGGTCAACGCCATTGCATGGCATCTGCGCGACCTTAAGAGCTACGACCCCAACGACCCCGAAGTGGGCTTGGTACACCGCATCGACAAGGACACAAGCGGTCTGCTCGTCGTTGCCAAGACGCCACGCGCAAAGAGCGAGCTTGGTCTGCAGTTCTTCAACAAGACCACTCACCGCTCGTACAACGCCCTTGTATGGGGCAACCTTACAGAGGAAGAGGGACGCATAGAGGGCAACATAGCCCGCGACCCTAAGGACCGACTGCGCATGACGGTGATGTCGCCCGACTCGGGCATAGGCAAGGAGGCTGTAACCCACTGGCGTGTGCTTGAGCGTTTCGGCTACGTCACGCTCATAGAGTGCCGTCTTGAGACCGGCCGAACACACCAGATACGTGCCCACATGAAGCACATAGGGCACCCGCTCTTCGGCGACGAGCGCTACGGCGGTATGGAGATTCTGCGCGGCGAACGCTCTGCCACATACAAGGCGTTCATACAAAACTGCTTCAAGCTGTGTCCACGCCAGGCTTTGCACGCCCGCACCTTGGGCTTTGTGCATCCTACGACAAAGCAGCAGATGGACTTTACAAGCGAGTGGCCGGACGACCTTACCAAGCTCGTGGAGAAGTGGCGCGGATATATAGGCGGCACAACACGCGACACATTCAACAACGATTAAATTATACTCATTATACAATAAGATAATGGAAACACTTAAACGCAACATTGCCATCGTATGCGGTGGCGATTCATCAGAACACGACGTGTCCATTCGCTCGGCACAGGGCATCTACTCCTTCTTCGACAAGGAGCGCTACAACGTATATCTCGTAGTGGTTAAGACCGGACAAGATTGGCACGTAAACCTTCCTGACGGCAATACCGCCAAGATTGACAAGAACGACTTTTCGTTCGTGCATGACGGCAAGGCTGTAGTCTTCGACTATGCCTACATCACCATACACGGCGCACCGGGCGAAAACGGTGTTATGCAGGGCTACTTCGAACTGCTGCACATACCATACAGCACATCGGGCGTACTGGTTGAGGCTATGACCTTCGACAAGTATGTGCTTAACAACTACCTGCGCGGTTGGGGCATCAACGTTGCCAAGAGCTTGCTCATCCGCCGTGGCGAGGAGAACAAGTACACAGACGAGTTTATCGAGAAGGAGATTGGTATGCCTTGCTTCGTAAAGCCGGCTGCCGACGGCTCAAGCTTCGGTGTGTCTAAGGTTAAGAACGCCGACCAGCTGGCTCCAGCCCTTCGTGTGGCTTTCATGGAGAGCGACGAGGTTATGATAGAGAAATATCTCAAGGGTACCGAGATTTCCATAGGCTGCTACAAGACCAAGACCAAGAGCGTGGTGTTCCCTGCCACTGAGGTGGTAACCGAAAACGAGTTCTTCGACTACAACGCCAAGTACAACGGACAGGTGCAGGAGATTACTCCGGCGCGCATCAACCCCGACACCGCTAAGCGTGTGGCAGAGGAGGTTAGCCGCATATACGACATCCTTCACTGCAACGGCATCATCCGCATCGACTTTATCATCACCAAGGACAACGAGGGCAACGACGTGCTCAACATGCTTGAGATCAACACCACACCGGGCATGACTCCCACAAGCTTCATACCGCAGCAGGTGCGTGCCGCTGGTCTCGACATCAAAGAGGTAATGACAGATATCGTTGAGAACCAGTTTTAATGAATTAAGAGTTAGGAATTACGAATTAAGAATTGTTGCGGCAGAGCCGCAATGGAGAATTAAGAATTATAAATTAGGAGTTGATTAGTCAACTCACAATTCATAAATTCAGAATGCGCAAAGCGCACCAATTCGTAATTCCTAACTCCTAATTCCTAATTCCTAACTCCTAACTCCTAACTCCTAACTCCTAACTCCTAATTCGTAACTCCCAATATGGACATTCATCAATTCGACGCCATCCGACCTTTCGAGCCATCAGAGTTGCCCGAAGTGTTCGACCGATTGTTGCAGAACGAACAGTTCTTGCAGGTTCTTGCCTATCTCTATCCCGGTGTGCCAAAGGAGGCAATAGGGATGAAGATGCACCAGTGTCGCACCAACCTCGACTTTCAGAAGGCTTTCTGCTACGATTTCCTCAAGAATCTGCTGGCAAAGGCAAGCCTTGGCATCACTGCCGACTTCCACAACATCGACATCAAGAAACGCCACACATTCGTCAGCAACCACCGCGACATAGTGCTCGACTCGGCTTTGCTGCACGTTGAGCTTATCGATACCGGCAGCGACACCACAACCGAGATTGCCATTGGCGACAACCTGCTTAAGTTGCCATGGGTGAAAGACATCGTTCGCCTCAACAAGTCGTTCATCGTAGAGCGCAGCTTGCCGATGCGCCAGATGCTCATGGCGTCCAAGCGCCTGTCCGACTATATGCACTTCGTCATTGCCGAGAAGAACGACAACGTATGGATTGCACAGCGTGAAGGACGTGCCAAGAACTCGGACGACCGCACACAGGAGGCTATACTCAAGATGATGACAATGGGCGGCGAGGGCAACATAGCCGAGCGTCTTAAGGCACTGCATATCGTGCCGCTTGCCATTAGCTACGAGTTCGACCCGTGCGACTGGCTAAAGGCTCGCGAGATGCAGCTGCGCCGCGACGTTGCCGACTGGAAGAAGGGCCCTATGGACGACGTCATCAGTATGCAGACGGGCATCATGGGCTACAAGGGACACATCCACTACCACAGTGCTCCGTGCATCGACCAGTGGATCGACTCGCTGCCGGCTGATATGTCCAAGACCGACTTCTACGCTGCCGTGGCTCAGCACATCGACCACGAGATATGGCGTGG
>USCM01000076.1 GCA_900553155.1 uncultured Prevotella sp.
TTCTTTTCTTTTCTCCACCCTTATGAACCCACAATATGGTTTCGTGGCTTGCTGTTAATCTTCTACCAGAAAGATTTGGGAAAGAGTTGCGTTTGTACCAAGCTATCTCATTGATAATCTCCATACCCAACAACTGACAACATACATTGACAAAGCCAGAATTATGGTACGTTGCATGAATCCAAATAGACCCCTCAAGCTTAATAACTCTTTTGAGCTCTTTAAGCCATGCAAAGGTGTTCATGAATGAGTCATTTTGAGACAAAAGATCCCAAGCTTCATTTTCCAAATTCCACTCTCCTCCAAATCCTGCAACTTTCTCTTTTTTACCATAGCTCCATTTATGTTTTGAAGACGCTCCATAAGGAGGATCAACAATGCACAAATCAAAACTATCTGATTCAAGATTTTTAAGTCCCTCAAATACATCTTGATTTACAAGATTGTATGTCAATGCCATATTATTTGATTTTTGTATATGTTATACTCTTAAATATTATAAATGTTCGGTCTTCAATGCGAAGAGTTACAAAGATAACAACTTTTTCTGAACATAAGGCATAGGAAAGCAACAAGTTGTATAATAAAATTGTTAAAATAACGTACGATACATGCTTTATGTTGAATGAACATACTAAAAGAGATTGCAGAGTATGAGAAGTCTATAAATGATGATGTCATAATAAATGTCGGGAAAGAAGATCATAATGTCGGGAAAGAAATATACAGCAAACTCACTGAACGCCAAAAGAATATAATATCGGTTATTATGCTTAACCCGACAATTACAATACCAGAGTTGGCAGAGAAAATGTCGGGAAAGAAAACGATTACCACTCGTACTATAGAACGAGACCTTGCATACCTACAAGCCAAAGGACTTTTAAGAAGAGAGGGTGGCAGGAAGAACGGAAAATGGGTAATATAGTATAATTAATGGCGCAAACCTTTATGCCGATATACAGCATAATGGTTTGCGCCATTATTATATTATGCGTACAGAGATGCCTACAAGCCAAAGGACTTTTAAGAAGAGAGGGTGGCAGGAAGAACGGAAAATGGGTAATATAGTATAATTAATGGCGCAAACCTTTATGCCGATATACAGCATAATGGTTTGCGCCATTATTATATTATGCGTACAGAGATGCCTACAAGCCAAAGGACTTTTAAGAAGAGAGGGTGGCAGGAAGAACGGAAAATGGGTAATATAGTATAATTAATGGCGCAAACCTTTATGCCGATATACAGCATAATGGTTTGCGCCATTATTATATTATGCGTACAGAGATGCTAATATTACAGCAGTTCGTCGAACTTAGCCTTGAGGTCGCCCTCTGTTATGGCACCAACGTGCTTGCCAACGAGCTCGCCGCCCTTGAAGAAGAGCAATGTAGGGATGTTGCGTACGCGATACTCGGCAGCCACGTCGTCGTTCTCCTCAACGTCGCACTTGCCTACAACAATCTTGCCGTCGTATTCGTCGGCGAGCTTTGACACGATAGGGGCAATCATACGGCAAGGGCCGCACCATGTAGCCCAGAGGTCTACTACCAATGGCAGAGAGCCATTCTTATACTGCTCGATGTTCTCGTTTGTGATTGTTACTTCCATTGTTTCTTAATTTTATTGGGTTTATTATTTATTGTTTATTATATAGCTGATGATTTATTAACATCAAAGTTTGTGCCAAATGCAAGAGCCTTACCTCCCCTACCATTAGTTTATGGCATAGCGCACACTCTGCTGCTCGCCTACCTGCTTGTCCATCTCGTCGAGGAACGAAAGCAGCTTCTTGTTGACATCCACCGCCACGTTGCGGCAGAACATCTCTATATTGGTGTTGTGCTCGATGTCGTGTATATTGAAGTAGAGCGGCACATGGCCCGTATTGCTGCGCAACATCGTCTCAAGGTCGGTCATGCACGAGTCGGCAAAGAGCGTCGAGTCGATATATATGGTAAACTTGTCTATCGACTTGTCTTTTACATCGCTCAAGAACTCTATCTTCTTTATCACCAAATCGTAGGCATCGGGATTGTTGCGGAATCGTTGCTGACACTTGGCAGTGATGTAGACAGGATATTCCTCCTGCAACATACTCTGCCATTTTGTCCATTCCTCTCCAAAGAGAGCTATCTCGCCAGCGCCGTCAAAGTCTTCTATGGTTACAATGCCGAACGGCTTGTTGGTCTTAGTCCAACGCGATGACACACTCGTAACGATGCCGCCGAACGACAACTCCTCAAACTTAGACAGCTCCTTTTTGTCCATCTCGCGTCCCACCTGTGTACACTTGAGGTTGCACAGATGGTTAAGCACCACGGCATAATCGTCGAGCGGATGAGCCGAGAGGTAGATGCCAACAAGCTCGCGCTCCTTCTTAAGCAGCTCCATAGTGCTCCATTGCTCGGCATTGGGTACTGGCGGAGTGGTTATCTCCACACCACCCATATCTCCGAAGAGCGAGTTTTGCATGGACGACTGTTCCGACTGATACACCTGTCCGTATCTTAATAGCGTCTCCACGAAGGTGTCGCCCTTGGCATTAACTCCGAAGTATTGCTCGCGACGGATACCGAACGAGTCGAATCCGCCACTAAGCGCCAACGACTCCATAGCCTTGCGGTTGACGGCAGAGAGGTTGACACGCTGCACAAAGTCGAAGATGTCCTTGTAAGGTCCGTTCTTCTCGCGCTCGGCTATGATGTTGACGGCAGCCGCGTCGCCCATACCCTTGATGGCAGAGAGGCCGAAACGCACCTCGCCCTTCTTGTTGGCAGAGAACTTGCGCTGACTCTCGTTGACATCCGGACCAAGACATGGTATGCCCATCGACTGACACTCCGACATTAGCTTCGTAATCTTTGTGATGTCGCTGATGCATCGGCTCATATTGCCCGCCATAAACTCGGCTGGATAGTGGGCCTTGAGGTATGCCGTCTGGTAAGCCACCCACGAATAACATGTGGCGTGCGACTTGTTGAAAGCGTACGAGGCAAACTTCTCCCAGTCGGCCCAAATCTTCTCAAGCACCTTGGGGTCGTGTCCGTTCTTCTTTCCGCCCTCGATGAATTTAGGCTTCATGGCGTCTACGATAGCCTTCTTCTTCTTACCCATAGCCTTACGCAGAGCGTCCGACTCGCCTCGGGTGAAGTTGGCAAGCTGTCGCGACAGAAGCATCACCTGCTCCTGGTACACGGTGATGCCGTACGTATCCTTAAGATACTTCTCCATGCAGGGGATGTCGTATTTAATCTCCTCCTTGCCGTTTTTACGGGCAATGAAGGACGGGATGTAGTCCATCGGACCCGGTCGGTAGAGCGCATTCATGGCGATAAGGTCCTCGAAGACGGTTGGCCTAAGCTCGCGCAGATACTTCTGCATACCAGCCGACTCAAACTGGAAGGTACCTATTGTGCGGCCCTCCTGGTATAGTTTGTATGTCAGTTCGTCGTCTATAGGTATCGTGTCGAGGTCTAATGTGAAGCCTTGTGTCAGCCGGATGTTCTCCACAGTCTCTTTCATAATAGAGAGAGTAGACAGTCCGAGGAAGTCCATTTTTATAAGACCAGTCTCCTCAATAACGTGTCCGTCGTATTGTGTGGCAAGCAATTTGTGTCCGGGGTCGCTCTTGTCCTCGGCAGTAGACACCGGCACCCACTCGCTTATGGCGTCGCGGCAGATGATGGTACCGCAGGCATGGATGCCCGTACCGCGTACGGTGCCCTCCAGCATCTTGGCATATTTAATGGTGTTGGCAAGCAATGGGTTGGCGCTTGCCTCGGCATCGCGCAGCTCTGGCACACACTTGATGGCGTTGGGCAGATTCATCTTCATTCCGTCGGGCAGCTTGTCGGGTATTGCCTTGCACAGGCGGTTGCTTACGTCGAGCGGCAACTTCTCCACACGGGCAACGTCCTTTATGGAGTTCTTGGTGGCCATTGTGCCATAGGTTATGATGTGCGCCACCTTGTCGTGGCCGTACTTGTCCTCCACCCACTCCAATACTTTACCACGACCATCATCGTCGAAGTCGGTATCGATATCAGGGAGGGAGATACGGTCGGGGTTAAGAAAACGCTCGAACAGCAGGTCGTACTTTATAGGATCTATCTTGGTGATGCCAAGACAATAAGCCACCACCGAACCGGCAGCCGATCCACGGCCCGGTCCCACCATCACGCCAAGCTCGTCGCGAGCCGAGTTGATGAAGTCCTGCACAATGAGGAAGTAGCCCGGGAAACCCATAGTCTTCATAATGTGCAGCTCAAACTTGATGCGCTCGTGTACCTCGTCCGTCAGCGGGTCGCCGTAGAGCCTCTTTGCTCCGTCGTAGGCAAGCTTGGCAAGATAGTCGGCCTCAAACTTTATTCGGTAGAGCTTGTCCAGTCCGCCGAGCTTCTTAATCTTCTTCTCGGCTTCCTCGTGCGACATAATCTCGTTGCCGTTCTCGTCGGTTGTAAACTCGCGGAACAGCTCTTCGGGCGATATGCGCTTGCGTGTCTCTTCCTCCGTACCAAACTCTTCTGGAATGGGGAAGAACGGCATGATAGGCGCATGGTCGATGGAATAGAACTCCACCTTGTCCAATATCTCAAGAGTGTTGCTCAAAGCCTCTGGCACATCCGAGAAAATAGCGTTCATCTCCTCGCGCGTCTTGAACCACTCCTGCTTCGAGTAGAGCATGCGGTTAGGGTCGTCGAGGTCCTTTCCGGTGGCAAGACACAGCAGGTGGTCGTGCGCCTCGGCATTGTCCTGGTCGACAAAGTGGCAGTCGTTGGTGCATACAAGCTTCACGCCATACTCGCGTGCAAGGTTTATAAGCTCCTTGTTGGCACGCTGCTGCAATGGGAAGGTTTCGCGGTTGGCACGCTGGTGCGGGTCTTTCACCTCGTGGCGCTGCAGCTCGAGGTAGTAGTCGTCGCCAAACACACGCTTATACCACTCCAACGCCTCTCGCGCTCCAGCCATATCGCCCTTCAATATCTTAGACGGCACCTCGCCGGCAATACATGCCGAGCACACAATAAGGTCCTCGTGATACTTCTCAAGGTCTTCGCGGTCGGTACGTGGGCGCATATAATAGCCGTCTACCCAAGCACGCGACACGAGCTTGATTAGATTCTTGTAGCCTTTATAGTTCTTGGCAAGCACAATGAGGTGATAGCCGCCCATATCGCCCTTCTCCTTGACGCGGTCCGACTTGCGGCGATGAGCCACGTACATCTCGCATCCGAAGATAGGCTTGAAAGGCTCCTTGCCATCTTCCTTCAGTTTGCCGTTAATCTTGTTGCAGTAGTTGTACAGCTCCTTCACGCCAAACATGTTGCCGTGATCGGTAATGGCCATACCGCGCATGCCGTTGGCCACAGCCTTGTCTACAATCTTCTGCACGGGCGACTGTCCGTCGAGAATGGAGTAGTAGGTGTGAACGTGTAGATGTATAAAATCTTCCATTAGTGCGAAAAACTTCTTTTTTAGTTTTGAAGTACAAAGATACGCAAAGTTATTGAAAAACCTAACATTTTATAAGCAACAAGGTATATTATATATGTGAAGCAGTGAAGAAACATTAAAAAATTTGTCACTTCCATAAAAAACCGCTACCTTTGCACAGATATCCCGTGTCCATACAGCGCAAGTAAAGACGAACCTGTTGTCACGACACAAGTTTATAGAATTAATACGACAAATCAAAACAAGCCTAACCCCACTAAATCGACAAATGATCAAAAGAATTAAGAAACTCAAGAAGATACGTCTTCACCGTGAAGGCACTGACACTCTCGTATATGGCTTCATCGCTATTGCAGCCATAGCCATACTGCTTTGGCGCTTTTGCGACAACAAGGCACCCTTCTGGTGCTTCACTGCCGTAATGGGAACTGTTTATTGTATCGTTATCAACTTCTTCCGTTGCCCCGTTCGCTTCTTTCCGCAAGAAGACACGGAGAAGATTGTCGTTGCACCTGCCGACGGACGCGTGGTCGTTGTCGAGGAGGTGGACGAGGACACCTACTTCCACGAGCGCCGCATAATGGTGAGCATATTTATGAGCCTCTTCAATGTGCATGCCAACTGGTTTCCGGTTGACGGCAAGGTGAAGCTGGTGGCACACCACAACGGCAACTTCCACAAAGCGTGGCTGCCAAAGGCAAGCGAGGAGAACGAGCATGCCGACGTCATTATAACAACACCCGAAGGCACCGACATCCTATGCCGACAGATAGCAGGAGCGGTGGCTCGACGCATCGTGACATACGCCAAGGAAGGCGAGGAATGCTACATCGACGAGCACCTCGGATTCATCAAGTTCGGCTCGCGTGTGGACGTGTATCTGCCGCTCGGCACCGAGATATGCGTGAAGATGGGCCAGGCAACAACCGGCGACCAGACTGTTATAGCTAAGCTTAAGTAGACAAAGCATAGCCAAGACAGCAACATAATATAGTAACAAGTAACACGAAATTCGAATCATGGCAAACTTAATAACTCGCAACATACCAAACACTCTCACCTGTTGCAATCTTATATCAGGATGCACAGCTACCGTCTTTGCCCTCTGCGGCGACACTAAGCTGGCATTGTTATGGATTGTTATGGGCGCCGTGTTCGACTTCTTCGACGGTATGAGTGCACGTCTCTTTAGCGTGAGCTCGCCTATAGGCAAGGAGCTTGACTCGCTTGCCGACGACGTAACCTTCGGTGTTGCGCCGGCAGCAATGGTTTTCAACCAACTATCCATATTGGAGTATCCATCGGTGCTTGCACCAGTAAGCGCATACGTGCCCTACTTTGCCTTCGTAATGGCTGCTTTCTCGGCACTGCGTCTCGCCAAGTTCAACCTCGACACCCGACAGACCACCTCGTTCATCGGACTGCCCACCCCTGCCAACGCCCTCTTCTGGGGCTCGCTGCTTGTATCGCAGACCGACTTCATCGAGTCGTCTCCGCTCATCGTTCCAGCCATATTGGTTATGGTGTGCATCAGCAGCTGGCTTATGGTGTCAGAGATTCCGATGTTCGCCCTCAAGTTTAAGCAATGGGGATGGAAGGGCAACGAGCTTCGCTACTCGTTCATCATCTTCTCTGTACTGATGATTGTATGGCTTGGATTGCTCGAGAGCTTCTGGGTTATCATTGCCTGGTACTTCATCATCTCTTGCATTGACGACCTGGTTGCCAAAAGCAAGAAGGCCTAAAAAAATGGCATGGTGTTTGTCCATATAAACATAGCAAACAATTATCAACAATTAAAAGAAACAATTAAGACAGAATGTTATGGCTATATTCGGACTACTCTTGAAATCAATATTCCTCGTAGCTCTGCTCGTGGCAGTATTCATCATCGGCATGATGATATATATGTATTTGCGCGTCAAGCAAATGGCTCGCCACTTTACGGCACACGGCAAGGCTGCCAACGGGGCTTCGGCTGGCAGACGCACGGCATCTAACGGCGGCGGTTCGACATGGAGCAATTCGTCGTCAACTACCGGCAACCGCACTACGGGCGGCTCTCGAACAACAGCGGGCGGCTCTCAGACATCCGACATATACGAAGAGCTGTACGACGAGCGCCCCACACAACAGGCCAACCGCAAGATCTTCGGCAAGGACGAGGGCGACTATGTGGACTTTGAGGAAGTTTAAATGTTTATTTTTATCAGCATCTGCGACCTTTGGCTCAAAATCGTTGCAATGTGCTAATATATATATTGTTGCAGGGTTGCAGATAAGGTTGTATATAACGCCTTATCTGCAACCCTTTCTCTATTACTTGGTAAACGTATCCGCGATGCTAGTATATATACATCAAAAAAATATCGCTCAAGTTTTTATTCTTGAGCGATATTTTTTTGTTTCCATTTATCCGGCAGCAATTCCCGGTACTTACTTAATGGTGTTCTTGGTGGCAGCACTGCTGCTTTGTTTATAACATCAGATATATATTCAAAGAAGTTAATACCTTGCAGTCTGCATGAGCATGCCAGCGAATAGAACATGGCAGCACGTCTGGCACCAGTATGCGACCCGAAGAAAAGTGAGTTTCTTCGGGATAATGATATGTATCTGTTGAGTCGTTCCACAAGATTGTTGTCCAGATGGTAATCTCCTCTTGTGAAGATAT
>USCM01000077.1 GCA_900553155.1 uncultured Prevotella sp.
GTTAGTATTTTCATTTTTGAGTTTTGAGTTTTGAGTTTTGAATTGTCGGCTTTGCCGATTTGGAGTTATAGAGTTATGACTTTTGAATTAATAGCACAACATTCTCAACGTGTGGTGTATGAGGGAACATATCCACTGGCTGAACCTCCTTAACACTATAAGCTACGTCAAGAGCCTGCAAGTCGCGTGCCTGTGTGGCAGGGTTGCAGCTAACGTATACTATGCGCTTTGGATGAGCACGGAGTATGGTCTCTATAACATCCGGGTGCATACCGGCACGTGGTGGGTCGGTTATGATGACGTCTGGACGGCCGTGCTCGGCGATAAACTCGTCGTTAAGGATGTCCTTCATATCGCCTGCATAGAACAGGGTGTTGTCGATATTGTTCACCTGCGAGTTTACCTTGGCATCCTCGATAGCCTCCGGCACATACTCAATGCCCACAACCTGACGTGCCTGGCGAGCCACAAAGTTGGCTATGGTTCCGGTTCCGGTATAGAGGTCGTACACCAGCTCGTTGCCGGTAAGTCCTGCAAATTCGCGTGCTACAGAGTAGAGGTGGTACGCCTGCTCGGTATTGGTTTGGTAGAAACTCTTTGGTCCCACCTTGAAGCGCAGGTTCTCCATAGTCTCGAAGATGTGGTCGTTGCCCTTGAATACGCTTAGGTCGAGGTCGCCGAAGGTGTCGTTGCACTTCTGGTTGTCTACATACATAAGCGATGTAATCTCGGGGAACTCGTCGGCAACGTGCTGCAACAATGCCATAGCGCGCTCCTCGTCGCCCGGCTCGTCGTAGTGGAACTGTATAAGCACCATCCATTCGCCAGTGTTCGAGTTGCGTATCATGATGTCGCGCAACAGTCCGTGCTGCTGACGCAGGTCGAAGAAGGTCATGCCGGTAGAGAAGGCATAGTCGCGTATAGAGTTGCGTATGCGGTTGTGCAGGTCGTCCATAAGCCAGCACTTCTCGATAGGCAGAATCTTGTCGAAGGCTCCGGTGATGTGGAATCCGATGCCGTTCATGTTGTCAAACTTGGTGCCTTCGGCTACCTGCTCGCGTGTAAGCCAGCGCTTGTTGCAGCATCCAAACTCCAACTTGTTGCGATACTCCTTAGTGTGCACGCTTCCCATGATAGGGCGAAACTCGGGCAACTCAATCTTGCCGATACGTGTAAGCTGGTCGTGTACCTGCTTCTGCTTTGCCTTAAGCTGCTCCTCGTAGGGCAGATTCTGCCATTTGCATCCGCCACACACACCGAAGTGCTCGCACATCGGTTCTTCGCGCACATCGCTCTTCTTGATAAATCGGATAACTTCAGCCTCGCAATAGCTGTGTCTCTTCTTGCGCACCTGCAGGTCGACAACGTCGCCCGGCACTACAAAAGGTACAAACACAACCATGTCGTTGACGTGTGCCAACGCCTTGCCTTCGGCTGCAACTGCTTCTATCGTAACGTTTTCAAGTATAGGGAGTGGTTTCTTTTTTCTTGCCATAAACTATTTTGAAATTCTTATTAAAATGCAAAAGTAGGCATTTTTATTGAGATTAGCCGACTATTCTGCCCGAAATCTTACTAAATGGGGCTTAAATGTACACCGCACCCCATCGTCTTAGATGGTTGTGGTAAAGATACTTATGCCGAGCATCACTGCCGAAACGACGAAACCCAACGGCAAAAGGATGCGGAATCGCAAGCCTACAACAAACGACAGGAGCATCGTTGCCCATGCCGAAAGCAGCATAATGTCCTGCGTGTTGGTTGTTGGCAGGGTGCCGTTGACGGTCTTAAGCAGATATATGTAGTTGCTTAGAGTGGCGAAGGCAACGAGCATAACCAAGCGCGAAGCCAATGTAACGGCTGCATCGATGCGCGATTTTCTGCCTGCACGTATGTCGTTGTTTCTCTTAAGCCAATATTGTCTGCCCAGACGTGATATGGTATATAATAATGTGGGTGCTCCCATTGCTGTGCACACTACAAAGATGATAAAGGCAAAGGGTATGCTGTTGCATCGGCGTTCGGCATGTATCTGCTTGGCAGAGGGTAGCGAAGAGCCTCCATTTGCCACTTGATATCTGAGCATCTTGCCTACAATAGAGTCCATCTGCTTGTAGTTCTGTGTCTCGGCGTCGTCGAATAGTTGTGTGAAGACGGTCTGTATAAACTCCTGATGCTTAAAGTCCATAGCCTTTGGCAAGTCTTCGGTTGGGGCATACCATATAGTAGAATCTTTGAGCGAGTAAGGAAATATCTTAAGCGATAGACCGCGTCGCAGATTCATAAGCAACTGTATCTTGCTGTCTATAGACATCACTTGCTTATGAAACTCGTCTTTATTGCCTTTATTATATGCCTTGACATACTTGCCAATGGTGTATACCGTGTTGTCGTTCTTTAAGAAGGTGCTGGCAGACACATAGTTGCGCAGCATCAGCTTCTGCTTCATCTCGCCGTCCTTCACCTTAAGCATAGGCTCGTTCATCCACTCTTCTCCCCAGAACATCCATCCCGTAAGCACTTGCTCGGCTGTCAATCCTTGGTAGGTGTCGGTGCCATAGAGCTTCTTGGTGAAGTAGATGGCGTATGTCTGCATCTGACAGATGCGGTTGTTGTGCAGAATGTTAAGCTCGCCAAATCGTGCTGCTGTTTCTTCGGGCAGATAGTGTGCCTTGACGCTCTCCGTACCGTTGGCGGCAAGGGCGGTAGTGGTTGTAGCCAATAGGCATACAACAATGAGAGAGCGAAGAAAGAAAAATAGTTTTTGCATAATAATGTAAGCCCCACCCCCAACCCCTACATTATAGGTAGGGGAGTGGTATGTTTGCTATTGTATAAAAGACGTCAGGGGTGGGGCTTCCTTTCTCTTCTTATTTACGCCTTTTTCTTCAGCGGATTAAACAAGTCGAACGATGCGTCCCAGTCCTTCCAAACTGGTTCGCGTCCAATCTCGCGCAGACGGCGGTTTATCTCCTTGGCTGTGCGTTCGTCGCTAACGCTAAACTGCTCAAGAGCCTGTGGATAGGTGTGGTAGCCACCAGGGTTTACCTTCGATTCTGCCGACATTGTTGTAACGCCGAGGGTAGCCATGTTGTCGCGTATAAACGCCGGCTCACGTGTAGAGTAGGAGATGTCTACGTCGTGGTCGAAGATACGCATGGCAAATGTAGCTTGAGCCAACTCGCGGTCGCTCATATAGCAGTTGGGGTGGAAACCCTCGTTCTGTGCCGGGCGCATACGCGGGAAGTTGACGCTGTACTTGGTGCGCCAGTAGTGCTTCTGCAGATAGCGCAGGTGGTAAGCCATCATGGTTACGTCGGTGCGCCATTCCTTCTCCAAGCCAATGAGCACACCCATACCAATAGAGTGGACACCAGCCATACCCATACGGTCGAATCCGTCGCAACGCCACTCAAACTTGCTCTTCATTCCACGTGGATGATAGATGTTGTAGTGCTCGCGGTTGTAGGTCTCCTGGAAACAGATAACACCATTCATGCCATGCTGGGCCAATGTGCGGTAGTCCTCGGTAGACAGAGGCATAACCTCGATCTTGATGTTGGAGAAGTACTTCTTGGCAATGTCGATAGCCTTAGCAAGATATGGTGTGCCAGCCTTGGCTGGGTTCTCGCCGGTAACGAGGAGGATATTCTCGAAAGGAGCCAACTGCTTGATAGCCTTATACTCGTTCTCTATCTGCTCTGGTGTAAGGATGGTGCGTGCCATCGGGTTCTGCACATGAAATCCGCAGTAGACACACGAGTTGGAGCACGAGTTGGTGATATACAAAGGTATGAACATCGACATTGTCTTGCCGAATCGTTCCTCTGTATATTTGCGCGACAGTCGTGCCATCTCCTCAAGATAAGGTTCGGCGGCAGGTGAGAGCAGTGCCATAAAGTCGTTTATGTCGCAGTGGCTCTTGCTTAGAGCACGGCGCACATCATTGGCGGTCATGCTCGCGATGCGTTCCGTGGTCTCCTGCCAACTAATCTTTTTTAATTCGTCTGAAAACATAATGTTATTTCTTTTTTACATCTCAATTACATAACTCATCATTGTGCTCAGGTCCACAGTCCACAGCTTGTCAACAAGCGGTTCGCCCATTTCGGCTACGAGCTGCAGCACTTGGCAAGCCTCTACGCTGCCCACAACAGCCGGCGTCGTGCCGAGCACAGCCTTGCCGGGATGCGGCATACTGAGCGTAGCTTCCTCGTCGGGCAGCAGCGAGCGGTAGGTACAGTGGCCCTTGCACAGCACAGCCACTTGGCCCTCCAAGCCGCGTATGGCACCATAGACGTATGGCTTGCCTTGGCGTTGGCACTCGTCGCTAACGATGTAGCGGGTGGCAAAGTTGTCGATGCCGTCCACCACTATGTCGTAGCGGCTTATAAGCTCCTTGGCGTTGTCCTTGGTAAGGCGCATGTGGTAGGCGTCTATCTCCACCTCGCTGTTGAGAGCACGGAGGCGGCGCTTGGCACACTCCACCTTAGGCAGTCCTGCCTCTTCTTCGGTGTAGAGCACCTGGCGGTGTAGATTAGTGATGTCGACAACGTCGTCGTCGATGATACCAATGCGTCCGATGCCAGCACCAGTGAGGTAGGTGGCTATCGGCGAACCCAGTCCGCCGACACCCACTATCAGTACCTTAGCTTGTCGTATCTTACGTTGACCCTCCTCGCCAATTTCGGGGAGCATCATCTGACGATTGTAACGATTGTTCATTTTCTTTATTTCAGTTTGCGAAGGTCGTGTGTCAGCTTGGCTGCACAGAAGTTAGGACCGCACATTGTGCAGTACTCGCCGTCTGTATGACCAGCCTCCTCGAAGTACTTCAAAGCCAAGTCGGGATCGAGAGAGAGGTGGAACTGGTCGCGCCAGCGGAACTCGAAGCGAGCCTTCGACAATGCGTTGTCGCGGATAGTGGCACCCGGGTGTCCCTTGGCAATGTCGGCTGCGTGTGCTGCTATCTTGTATGTAACAACGCCTGTGCGCACATCCTCCTTGTTAGGCAGGGCGATGTGCTCCTTCGGTGTTACGTAGCAGAGCATGGCAGTACCCAGCCAGGCAATCTGTGCGGCACCGATAGCCGATGTTATGTGGTCGTAACCCGGAGCGATGTCGGTAACGAGCGGGCCGAGTGTGTAGAACGGAGCCTCGTGGCAATGGTCGAGCTGGCGCTCCATATTCTCCTTAATCTTATGCAAAGGCACATGGCCCGGACCCTCGATAAAGGCCTGCACATTCTTGTCCCAAGCACGTGTAACGAGTTCGCCCATAGTGTCGAGCTCGGCAAACTGGGCTGCATCGTTGGCGTCGGCAATACATCCAGGACGCAAGCCGTCGCCCAAAGACAGAGCAACGTCATACTGTGCAACGATGTCGCAGATGTCGTCGAAGTGCTCGTATAGGAAGCTCTCCTGGTCGTGTACCAGGCACCACTTGCTCATGATGCTACCGCCACGGCTCACGATACCGCACAGACGGCTGTCTGCCAAGTGTACGTTGTGGCGGCGTATGCCTGCATGGATGGTAAAGTAGTCGACACCTTGCTCGCACTGCTCGATAAGTGTGTCGCGGAATACCTCCCAGTTGAGGTCTTCCACCTTGCCGTTGACCTTCTCAAGTGCCTGATAGATAGGCACGGTGCCTACCGGTACAGGGCAGTTGCGCACAATCCACTCGCGTGTCTCGTGGATGTTGTCGCCGGTAGAAAGGTCCATCAAGGTGTCGCCTCCCCACTTGCACGACCATACCGCCTTGTCTACCTCCTCGTCGATGCTTGAGGTAGTGGCAGAGTTGCCGATGTTGGTGTTGATCTTAACGAGGAAGTTGCGGCCTATAATCATAGGCTCGCTCTCCGGGTGGTTGATGTTGGCAGGCAGCACGGCGCGTCCGCGTGCAATCTCGTCGCGCACAAACTCGGGAGTGATGGTCGACTTAACGCCGAGCTCCTCGCAGTTCATGTTCTCGCGGATGGCTACATACTCCATCTCGGGTGTGATGATGCCAGCCTTGGCATAAGCCATCTGTGTGATGTGCTTGCCCTCACGTGCACGGCGCGGCATGCAGATGTGCTCAAAGCGCAAGTGGTCGAGCGAGTGGTCGGCAAGACGCTGGCGACCGTACTCGCTTGTTATCTCTGTAAGCTGCTCGGTGTCATCGCGGTCGATAATCCACTGCTCGCGCATACGTGGCAAACCCTTCTTGAGGTCTATCTCGATGTTGGGGTCGCTGTATGGGCCGCTTGTGTCGTATATGTATACAGGCTCGGCAATCCCTTCTCGTCTCTGACTACGGTGGGAGTGAGGTTTACCTTTGTCATTCCGACTTTGATCTGAGGGAAGAGTTTTCCCTGCATATACGCCTTCTCTCTTTTGGCGTAAGCTTTGTTGTCGTTTGGCATATTTATTTAAGTGAAGAGTGAAGAACGAAGAGTGAAGAATCATATTGCTTCTTCTACGTTCTTTACTCGTTGAATAATTTTTACTTATTAACTTTTATTACACGATATAAAAATTACACGTCCATTACACGACCCGTTTACATAAGGAACTGTGTGAGTGGCGAGCTTGCTTCGGCGCAATCGCTCACGGCTCCGAGACCAGCCTCGTATGCACGGCGGCCGCAAACCACAGCCTCCTTAAATGCCTTGGCCATCTCTACCGGATTGCCTGCAACGGCTATAGCGGTGTTTACGAGGCAAGCGCTTGCGCCCATCTCCATAGCCTCGGCAGCATGACTCGGTGCGCCGATACCAGCGTCAACAACAACAGGCACGGTAGCCTGCTCGATGATAATCTGCAAGAAGTCCTTCATGCGCAGGCCCTTGTTGGTGCCGATAGGAGCGGCGAGTGGCATAACGGTAGCTGCGCCAGCCTCCTCAAGATGCTTGCAGAGTGTAGGGTCGGCCTGGCAGTAAGGCAGCACCACGAAGCCAAGCTTTACAAGCTGCTCGGTAGCCTTAAGAGTCTCCACCGAGTCGGGCAGCAGATAGCGTGGGTCTGGGTGTATCTCAAGCTTAAGCCAGTTGGTGCCGAAAGCCTCGCGAGCCATCTGTGCAGCAAACACAGCCTCCTCGGCATTGCGCACGCCGCTTGTGTTAGGCAGCAACTGGATGTTAGGGTTCTGGATGATGTGCGAGAGAAGGTCGTCGTGCTCGTCGTTCAGTTCGATACGCTTCATAGCCACAGTCACCATCTCTGTCTCCGAAGCCTTGATAGCCTCAGCCATTAGGGTGTTGTTGTTGAATTTTCCTGTACCAAGAAACAGGCGCGAGTTGAACTCACGTCCTGCGATTGTCAGCTTTTCCATAATTATTATTTAGATTTATTTAGTTGCTTATATCGTTTCAATTCAAAACTCAAAACTCAAAACTCAAAATTCCTAATTCTTAACTCTTAACTCTTAATTCCCTTATCCTCCGCATACCGCTTTAATAACGACAATATTGTCGCCATCGTTGATAGCAGTATGGTTCCAGTCGGCACGAGTCACCATACGGTTGTTCACAGCTACAGCCACGCCTTTCTCCGGCAACGAAATCTCCGTAGCCAATTCTTGCAGCGAGGTAGCCTTAACCTCCGTCTCCTTGTTGTTAATCTTGATATTCATATTTCACCTTATTTGGGTTGTTAAACAATGCGACAAACCATACTAAGGGCACCAGTCTTATCATTTTCCCTTCGGCGGCATTATCCGCATCAGGTTCTATGGGTATAATCTCAGCCGAAGACCTTCGGCACCCCGTGATAGTTCTCTACGATGCAAAGTAACAAATAATATTTCAGCTGTGCAAATTATTTGCTTTAAACTTGTATAATTTTAGTTTTCATTTTTATCTGCCATCTGCAACCTTGGGCTAAATATCTGTGTAAGAC
>USCM01000078.1 GCA_900553155.1 uncultured Prevotella sp.
CCTGCCACTATCAGTATAAGGGCGAGGTCGTTGATAAGGGTTGGAACTTCAGACATCTTATATATTTACAGTTTTCTTTATGTTTCCTAATATACGCTTCCTGATATATGTTGTGAACGCAAAGTTACTAATTAATTTTCAATACGTGGTGGTTGGGGCAGAAGTTTTCTAATATAAGATGACTTAATTGGTTGGTCATTAAGGCTTAGTTTAGGAGCGTCACCGCCCTCGGCGACGTCAATAGATAAACAGCTTTTCGAGCATATTTTGCCTTAAGGTTGCAGATGGCAGATAAAAAATAAACTTTATTCTATCCGTTGTTTCCCTTTATTTTCTTAATTTTGTGCTCTACAATCAAATACAATTCAATAGATGATACAAGAATTTCAGGTTCGTGTGCTGCCTGTTGTGGCATCCAACGAGCAGAATATACGACAGTATGTGGCCGAGGAGAAGGGCATAGACGCTCGCACCATCAACGCCGTGCGTGTGTTGAAGCGCAGTATCGACGCCCGTCAACGCACCATATTTGTCAACCTCACCGTTAGAGTGTACATCAACGAGGTGCCGCAGGACGACGAGTATGTCACCACCCATTATGGCGACGTAAGCTCCAAGCCTGCCGTCATCGTTGTGGGCGAGGGTCCCGGCGGACTCTTTGCATCGCTCCGTCTTATTGAACTCGGCCTCCGTCCCATCGTGCTCGAGCGTGGCAAGAACGTGCGCGACCGTAAGATAGACCTCGCCAACATCGGCAAGATGCAGCGCGTAGACCCCGAAAGCAACTACTGCTTTGGCGAGGGCGGCGCCGGTGCCTACTCGGACGGCAAGCTATACACGCGCTCCAAGAAGCGTGGCAGCATAGAGAAGATTCTTAACGTGTTCTGCCAGCATGGCGCTTCCACATCTATCCTTGCCGACGCACATCCGCATATTGGCACCGACAAGCTGCCAAAGGTTATCGAGAATATGCGAGAAACCATTATTAGATGCGGTGGCGAGGTTCACTTCCAGACCAAGATGACACGTCTCTTGATAGATGCCGACACCGTTGTGGGTGTTGAGGCAGTAAATCTACAAACCGGGGCAGAGCAGACATATCGTGGTCCGGTTATTCTTGCAACGGGCCATTCGGCTCGCGACGTATACCGATACCTTGCCGAGGCAAAGGTAGAGATAGAGGCTAAGGGCATTGCCGTGGGTGTGCGCCTTGAGCATCCGTCGCAGCTCATAGACCAAATACAGTACCACTCTAAGCAGGGTAGGGGCAAGTATCTGCCGGCTGCCGAATACAGCTTCGTTACACAGGTGGACGGACGCGGTGTCTACTCGTTCTGTATGTGTCCGGGCGGCTTTGTCATCCCGGCAGCTACCGACAAGGAGCAGCTTGTAGTAAACGGTATGAGTCCGAGCAACCGAGGCACCCAGTGGTCCAACTCGGGTATGGTGGTGGAGACACGTCCGGAGGATGTGGGCGGCGACGAGAACGACCCATTGCGTGTGATGCACTTCCAAGAGCAGCTCGAGCGTGCTTGCTGGCAGCAGGCTAACATGAAGCAGACAGCCCCGGCACAGCGCATGGCCGATTTTGTCAACGGCCGTCTGTCATACGATTTGCCCAAGAGCAGCTATGCTCCGGGGCTCATTTCGTCGCCACTTCACTTCTGGATGCCCAAGCAGATAAGCCGCCGTTTGCAAGAGGGCTTCAAGAAGTTCGGCAAGATGAGCCACGGCTTCCTTACCAACGAGGCATTGATGATAGCCACGGAGACCCGCACGTCGGCTCCGGTGCGCATCGTTCGCGACCGCGACACCTTGCAGCATGTGCGCATACATGGACTCTTCCCGTGCGGCGAGGGTGCCGGATATGCTGGCGGCATAGTGTCGGCAGGTGTGGACGGAGAGCGTTGCGCCGAAATGTGCGCACAATACACGAGTACTCTTCGTAATATGGAGTAAAACACCCCTCCTTATGTTCTTATGTTCTTATGTCTTAAAATATTAACATGTACTCTTGTCTTCTGTTTTTTTATGTTTATTATATTTTGTCATATAAGACGAATATTGTAACTTTGCACTCTAAGAATACAAACATATTTCATATATAATCATACAAACATTATGGCAAAGAAAGCTTTATTGATGATCCTCGACGGATGGGGCATCGGCAAACATGGTAAGGGAGACGTTATCTACAACACACCAACTCCTTATCTCGACTATCTCACAGCAGTTTCGGCTCACTCGCAGCTCCTCACTTGTGGTGAGGACGTAGGTCTGCCTGAAGGACAGATGGGCAACTCGGAGGTAGGTCACCTCAACATCGGTGCCGGTCGTATCGTTTATCAGGACCTCGTTAAGATTAACCGTGCCTGCAAGGACGGCTCAATCCTCCAGAACAAGGAAATCATTAACGCTTATAGCTACGCTAAGGAGAATGGCAAGAAGCTTCACCTCATGGGTCTTACTTCTACCGGTGGCGTTCACTCTTCACTCGACCACCTCTTCAAGTTTATCGAGATTGGCAAGGAGTATGGCTTGAACGACGTATACGTTCACTGCTTTATGGACGGCCGCGACACCGACCCTAAGTCGGGCAAGGGCTTCATCGAGCAGGTTCAGCAGTGCTGCTCTAACAACGGCGCACACATCGCAAGCATCGTAGGCCGCTTCTATGCTATGGACCGCGACAAGCGTTGGGAGCGTGTTAAGGAGGCTTACGACCTCTTGGTTGAGGGCAAGGGCAAGCAGGCTACCGACATGGTACAGGCTATGCAGGAGAGCTACGACGAGGGCGTAACCGACGAGTTCATCCTCCCTATCAACAACTCTACTGTCGACGGAACTATCCAGGAGGGCGACGTTGTTATCTTCATCAACTACCGCAACGACCGTGCAAAGGAGCTTACCGAGGTTCTTACACAGAAGGACCACACCGAGCAGGGCATGCACACCATCAAGGACTTGCAATACTACTGCATGACTCCGTACGACGCTTCGTTCCAGGGCGTACACATCCTCTTCCCGAAGGAGAACGTTATGAACACTCTCGGCGAGTATCTTGCTGCCAACGGCAAGCGTCAGCTCCACACAGCTGAGACCGAGAAGTATGCTCACGTTACATTCTTCTTCAATGGTGGACGCGAAACTCCATACGAGGGCGAGGATCGTATACTTGTTCCTTCGCCAAAGGTTGCTACTTACGACCTTAAGCCGGAGATGAGCGCATACGAGGTTAAGGACAAGCTCGTTGGTGCTATCAACACTCAGGAGTACGACTTCATCGTTGTAAACTTTGCCAACGGCGATATGGTAGGCCACACTGGTATCTACAACGCTATCGCAAAGGCTGTACACGCTATCGACAACTGTGTTAAGGAGGTTGTTGAGACTGCTAAGGCAAACGACTACGAGACTATCATCATAGCCGACCACGGCAACGCCGATAACGCTATCAATGAGGATGGCACTCCTAACACTGCCCACTCTTTGAACCCAGTTCCGTTCATCTACGTTACCGACAACAACTCGGCTACCGTTAAGGACGGTCGTCTTGCCGACGTGGCTCCTTCTATCCTCCACATTCTTGGCTTGGAGCAGCCTGCCGATATGACGGGCGAGAACCTCATCGAGGACAACAAGTAATTGAGTGCCTTATACTCATTAATGCTTTAATAAAAAAATGCGTATTCTACACAAACGTAGAATACGCATTTTTTTTATTGGAGCGTCGCCGCCCTCGGCGACGTTTCCATCTATAGACGTCGCCGAGGCGGCGACGCTCCTAAACTTAATCGCAGTCGTAGCTATAGTCGGCAGTGCCATCGGCATTGCTTGGCCATCCTGGGTTCTGATAGAGTGGGCTGTTAGCAGTAACACCGCCACCAGTAATAAGGAACTCGCTTATTGGAATTGGCTCAAGATAGTGCTGCTTAGGGAAGGTGTAGCCACCATAAGCCACAGATGTAGAGCTAATCTGCAATGGGCGAACATAAGTAGATACGTTCTTCTGTGAGATAACATCCTCTGTAATCTGACCTGCATCATACATCTTGTACATCTCCTCCCAAAGGTTGAAGCCCTCAGGCTGATACTCTACCATGTTGTCAAGGCTACGCCAACGCTTCAAGTCGTCGAGACGCATACCCTCTGCAATGAACTCGCAGCGGCGCTCGCGGCGGATGTTGTACAGAGTCTTGTCCACCGTCTGTCCATGCGAGTAGATACCGAGGTCGTTCTCCTTAGAGAGGTCTGTAGCATCGATAGTCTTCTGGAAGTCGGTGTCTACACCAGCACGTTTGCGCAGAGCCTGCCAGTAAGCCTTACATGTGGCGTCGAGCTGATGATGACGCTCGTAGTAAGCCTCCATATATATAAGGTAGCTTTCGGCAGCTCTGAGGAGAGGCACTGCAGTTGTACACTCGTACTGAACACGCTGATCCTCGTCGGCGCTGAGCCACTTGTTAAGCTCATAACCAGTGGTAGCCTTCTCCTGACCGCTTGAGAAGATCTTTGGACGGTGATAGTAGATAGTGTCGTTTACATATTTACCAGTCTCCGCGTCAAGATGTGTGTTGATGAGCGAGCCGCATGGTCTAACCGAGCCAGTAAGACGTGGGTCGCGGTTCTGGAACTCGTAGTAAGACACCTTGTCGCCCTGATAGCCCGAACCATCTGCGTAGATAGGCAAGCCGTTGGTCATAACGAACGAGTTGACAAGAGCACGTGTTACGTTACAGCCACCACCATTCTTAAGCAGAGCCGAGCAGCTGTGTGTGATAACACCCTTCTGATAGTAGCGTGCAAGGATAACCTCGTCGTCGTTGGGGAATGCGTCGGTACGGTTGAACATACCCTCGTAGTTGGTATCAAGCGAGCGGTGGTCAGCCACAAGCTTCGAAGCATTGATAGCCTCGTCAAGGAAGAAGTTTACCTCTGCCTCTGCCGAACCAGCCTTAAACTGGAAGTCGGGCCATGTCTTATTGCCCGGCCACTTGCTGTTGCCCGGAACAAAGCATGTACCTGCGTGGTAGCGTTCCCATGTGCCCTCGTACAGAGCTACGCGAGCCTTGAGCTGCAAAGCAGCGTCGCGGCAGATGCGTCCACTCTCGGGAGCCACTTCCTTAAGAAGCTTGGCAGCCTCGTCGAGGTCGCTAAGGATGAAGCGAGCCACCTCGTTGCGTGGGGCGCGCTTGCTGCGTGCTGTAAGCTCAGCCTGGTTGTCGGGCAACATCTCGGTGATGATAGGCACATCGCCAAAGTTGCGCAACAGGCGGAAGTAGTCGTAGGCACGGAAGAAGAGAGCCTCGCCACGATAGTGCTTAACGTCTTCGTTGTCGCCGTCGAGGATGCCGCTCTTTACGTTGGCGTCAATCTTGTTGATGAAGTAGTTTATAGAACGCAAGTTACTGAACTTCCATTCCGAGCTTGCAATAGCCACTGTCTTCTTCTCTCCCTTGTAGAAGAGGTTCTGTGCATACGATGCACACTGGTTGTCGCTCACCACGTCTTCTGTATACATTCCGCCCCACATAGCCTTGTTCTGTGGCAGTGCGCTGTACAGGTCGTTGGCAAACATCTTAAGGTCGTCGGCAGTTCTGAAGTAGGTGTCTTCGTTACCGAAGTCGAGAGGTTCGCGCTCCAAGAAGTCGTTGCACGAAACCATGAACGCCGCCGATACTGCCAAAAGTATTGTTTTAAGATTTTTCATTGCTTTAATGTTCATTGTTGGTTTTGATGTTATTACCGGTTAGAATGTCACCTCAAGACCTACCGAGTAAGTGCGATACTGCGGGTATGTCTTACCAGGACCCCAGTTGTCGGCATTGCCAATAGCCTCAGGGTCGAAGATGCGGAGGTTAGTCCATGTTATGAGGTTCTCGCCCGACATATACAGACGTGCCTTCTTAACCCACTTGGCAAGCTTTGTGTTAGCCGGGAGGTTGAAGCCAATCTGTAAGTTCTTCAAACGCAGATAGCTTGCATCCTGCAAGAAGCGGTCGCACACCTGGATGTTGTTCTTGTCGGTACGCAGACGGCCGTAGTAAGAGTCGAGGTTTGCACCAAGCTCAGAGCCTGCATAGCGGAAGTAGTCGAGGTGGTCGGTGTACAACGAGCGCTGCCACTCGTCTGCAAAGCCAAAGAATGTAGCACTGTTGGTGAAGAAGAAGTCGCGCTTGCCCACTCCCTGGAAGAAGGCTCTAATGTCGATAAACTTATACTGTGCCGACAGTGTGAAGCTGTACGAGTAGCGTGGTGTGGTGTTGCCTATAACCTTGAGGTCGCCGTGGTCGTCGAGGGTCTGGCTACCCATATCCACTCTACCGTTGTTGTCGAGATCGCGGTACATAAGGTCGCCGCCGCCCCACTTGTCGCCAATGGCGCTCTGCGAGTGCTTGGCAATGTAGGCATTCATCTCGGCGTCGCTCTTGGCGATGCCTACTACCTCGTAGCCCCAGATGTCGCCATACTTCTTGTTCTTGTACCAACCAGATATCTTGTTGTCTGGCGAGTCGTACTTGGTGATGAGCGTGTTGTAGTCGCTCAGTGTGGCAGAGATGCTATAGTTGAAGTCCTTGCCGATGCGGTCGCGCCAGCTAACCTCAATTTCCCATCCGCGTGTACGCATCTCGGCGTTGTTGGTCTTAGGAGCGCTGGCTCCATAGAGTGCGCTAAGAGCGTTGGCAGGTCCCACCATGTCCTTGGTTGTGCGCTGATACCAGTCGAAGCTACCAGTGAGGCGGTTGTGGAAAAAGCCCCAGTCTATACCGAAGCCGATGTTCTCAATGCGCTCCCATGTAAGCGATGCCGAGAACGGTGAGTACATAGGCAGTGTCATGCCCTGCTTGCCACCGAGAACCACGCTGCCCGGATAGGTGTTCATCTCCTGATAGTAGGGGTAGAACGATGTGGTGTTCTGGTTGCCAAGTGTAGCGTACGAGCCACGGAACTTGAGGTACTCGAAGCCAGCCTTAGCCAATGGCTTCCAGAAGCTCTCCTCTGCAATGTTCCAACCTGCCGATACTGAGGGGAAGTAGCCCCAACGCTGGTCGGTAGGGAAGCGCGATGCACCGTCGGCACGCATATTGAACTCGAGCATGTAGCGGTTGTTGTAGTTGTAGTTCACACGACCGAAGAAGCCCAATGACGACCACTCGCCATTCTTGAACGACTGGAAGGTTGTGTTGCCTGCACCCTCGCCAAGGTCTACGTCGGTTGTGGCAAAGCGGTTAATCTTGCGATGATAGTACTCGCTCTGCTCACCAAGGAGGAACGTAAAGTTGTGGCCTCCCTTAAGCTTGAGGTTGTAGTCGGTGTAGATGTTGGTGCTGAAGTAGTTGATGCGTGTTGTCGCATTCTCGTGATAGGTCTCGCCGGCAGCAGGCTGTACGTTGAATGTACCGTTGCTGTTGATTACGTGCTTGGCGTTTACACCCTCGAGCACCTTCATATACTCCAATGTGCCGTCTGGCAAGTGGTAGCTTATAGGCAAGAAGTCGCGAGAGTAGGGATTGCTCTCTGTACGGCTGTTAAGCTCGAAGTGCAACTTCCAGTCCTTGATAGGCTCCACGATGATGTTTGCCTGGTTGTACAGCTGGCGTGTCTTTTGGTTGACGCGTCCACCCCAGAGTATAGCAGGCAGCAACGACTCGTCCGAGTAGTCGCCGTTAGGCAGTGTCACAACAGATGTCGGGGCGCGACGTCCGAGGTTGTGGTAGAAGAGGTCGTTAAGAGCCGATGGCTTGTCGTTGTTGATGTTGATGTAACGGGTAGACCAGTTGGCTGTGACATACTTGTTGAACTTATAGCCCAACTTGGCATTGATGGTGTAGCGGTCGTACTTCTCTTTGGCATACTTAAAGAGACC
>USCM01000079.1 GCA_900553155.1 uncultured Prevotella sp.
TTAGTAATTTTGCATCGTTCAGTGGAATGAGGGGCTCCGAGAGAGCTCCTCATTTTTTATTCTCTAAGATATATATATGATAGACAAAAACACCGTAAGAAGCATTGTAGAAGAGTGGCTTGACGGCAAGGAGTACTTCCTTGTCGACATCGAAGTAAGCCCCGACGACCGTATCGTAGTTGAGATAGACCACGCCGACGGAGTGTGGATTGAAGACTGCGTAGAACTGAGCCGTTACATCGAAGACCACCTCAGCCGCGACGAAGAAGACTACGAACTTGAGGTAGGCTCCGCCGGACTGGGACAGCCCTTTAAGGTTGCGCAGCAGTATCACTGCTTCGTGGGCAAGGAGGTAGAAGTGCTCGACGCAGACGGAAAGAAGTACAAAGGCACCCTCAAGAGTGTCGACGGCAACGACTTTATCGTCACGGTGCAAGAAAAGCAGAAGGTTGAGGGCAAGAAGCGCCCGCAGCTTGTGGAGCTGGACCGACAGTTCCAGATGGACAAGGTGAAATATACAAAATACTTAATAAATTTCAAATAAGCTATGGCAGCAGCAAAGAAAGACGATGTAGTGAGCATGTTCGACTCGTTCAAGGAATTCAAGGAGACCAAGAACATCGACCGTACCACACTGGTGAGCGTTCTGGAAGAGAGCTTCCGCAACGTTCTGGCTAAGATATTCGGAAGCGACGAGAACTTTGACGTTATCGTAAACCCCGACAAGGGCGACTTCGAGATATACCGCAACCGCGTGGTTGTGGCCGACGGCGAGGTGGAGGACGAGAACAAGCAGATTGCTCTGAAGGAGGCACGCAAGATAGAGCCCGACTACGAGGTAGGCGAGGACGTGTCGGAGCGTGTGGAGTTTGCCAAGTTTGGCCGCCGCGCAATCCTCAACTTGCGCCAGACTCTCGCCTCAAAGATTCTTGAGCTCGAGCACGACTCTCTCTACAACAAGTATAAGGACCGCGTAGGTCAGATCATCGCAGCCGAGGTTTACCAGGTATGGAAGCGCGAGGTGCTCGTGGTAGACGACGAGAACAACGAGCTTATCCTGCCCAAGGCCGAGCAGATACCTGCCGACCAGTACCGCAAGGGCGAGACAATACGTGCCGTGATAGAGCGTGTTGACAACGAGAACAACAACCCCAAGATTATCCTCTCACGCACAAGCCCAACCTTCCTCCAGCGTCTGCTTGAGGCAGAGGTGCCCGAGATAGCCGAGGGCGTTATCGCCATTCGCCGCATAGCCCGTATGCCGGGCGAGCGCGCCAAGATAGCCGTAGAGAGCTTCGACGACCGCATCGACCCGGTTGGAGCATGCGTGGGCGTCAAGGGTAGCCGCGTACACGGCATCGTGCACGAGCTGTGCAACGAGAACATCGACGTTATCAACTATACAGCCAATACCAAGCTCTTCATCCAGCGTGCCCTCTCGCCCGCCAAGGTGTCGAGCATCAACATCGACGAAGAAAACAAGAAGGCAGAGGTATACCTCAAGCCAGAGGAGGTGAGCCTCGCCATCGGACGTGGCGGCCTTAACATCAAGCTCGCGTCAATGCTTACCGAGTACACCATCGACGTGTTCCGTGAGGTGAGCGAGGGCGACGCCGACGAGGATATCTACCTCGACGAGTTCTCCGACGAGATCGACCAGTGGGTTATCGACGCCATCAAGGGCATCGGTCTCGACACTGCAAAGGCTGTGCTCAACGCACCACGCGACATGCTCGTTGAAAAGGCCGACCTCGAGGAGGAGACCGTGGACAACGTGCTCAAGGTGCTGCGTGCAGAGTTTGAAAACTAAGCAGATATAGCATAAGGGAGCTTCGAAATCTGAGAGGATTGTCGAGACTCCCTTAGCGAGTATCTAAACACCAACTTTTTTAATACATCAATAAGCAAGAAAGGGAAGACGTAAAAGGGTAGCTCCGATTACTTCTTTTACTCTTTTACTTTTAAAACTATAAAATATGAGCATCAGGTTAAACAAAGCATTACGAGAGTTGAACATAGGACTCCAGACGGCAGTGGAGTTCCTCGAGAAGAGAAGCGATTTGGGTGAGGTCAAGGCCGAGCCAAGCTTCAAGCTCACCGACGAGCAATATGCCGCTCTTGCAGGAGCTTTCCAGCAAGACAAGGAAGTGCGTTCGCAAGCAGAAAAACTCTTGCAGAAGAAGCCAAAAGAAAAGAAAGCCAAGGAAGAGAGTGCACAGGAGCGCCCTCTCGCATCGGGTGTCAAGCAGCAGTACAAGCCACTTGGCAAGATCGACCTTGACAACATCGGCAAGAAACCTGCCGATAAAAAGCCGGCTAAACCTGAGGCCCGTGTGGATTCTCAGACTAAGACAGCTGCCGTAAGTCAGAAGTCGGCAACCAATAACAGCACACCACGCAAACCGGCGGCTGCCGACGTTAAAGTGGAAAAGACGGAAAACAAAATAAATCAGAAGCCTGTGGTTCAGAACAAAGAGCACAAAAAAGAAAAAAATCAAGAGCCTAAGACAGTGGATGCCGCACAGACTGCAACCACTACGGCCGCCGAAGCTGCCAAGACGCAGCCGGCTGAAACAACAAAGTCGGAAACAACACTGTTCACTACCAAGAGCGAGAAGAAGATTCTCAACACTCCTAAGGTGAACGTTCTTGGCAAGATCGACCTCGCCACGCTCAACCAGAGCACTCGTCCCAAGAAGAAGTCGAAGGAGGAGAAACGCAAGGAGCGTGAGGAGAAGGCACAGCAGCAGCGTGGCGACAAGAAGAAGCGCGAACGCATCAACAAGGTGCGCGTCGACATCAACGCCGCTTCCAACCAGCCCTCTAACGGCAACGGTGGCAAGCAGAACAACAACGGCAATGCCGGCGGCAGCAGCAAGAACAAGAAGAAGAACCGCAACCGTGGCGGCCAGCAGAAGCCGGCTGAGGTGAGTGATGAGGACGTTGCACGCCAGGTAAAGGAGACGCTCGCACGTCTTACAAGCAAGCAGAGCCAGAACAAGAAGGGCGCCAAGTATCGTAAGGAGAAGCGTGAGGCTGCCCAGGAGAAAATCAACGAGGAGCGTCGCGAGGAGAAGAAGGAGAGCAAGACACTTAAGCTCACCGAGTTTGTAACCGTATCCGAGCTCGCTACGATGATGAACGTGTCTGTAAACCAGGTCATCGGTACCCTTATGAGCGTAGGCATCATGGTGTCTATCAACCAGCGCCTCGACGCCGAGACCATCAACCTCGTTGCCGAGGAGTTCGGATTCAAGACCGAATACGTAAGCGCAGAGGTTCAGGAGGCCATCACCGAGGCTGAGGACGACGAGAACGACCTCGTGCCACGCGCGCCGATTGTTACCGTGATGGGTCACGTAGACCACGGTAAGACATCGTTGCTCGACTATATACGCAAGACCAACGTTATCGCCGGCGAGGCTGGCGGCATTACACAGCACATCGGTGCATACCACGTACAGCTTGAGGACGGCCGCGAGATTACCTTCCTCGATACCCCAGGTCATGAGGCGTTTACCGCCATGCGTGCCCGCGGTACACAGGTTACCGACGTTGCCATCATCATCATCGCTGCCGACGACGCCGTGATGCCTACCACCAAGGAGGCCATCGCACACGCACAGGCAGCCAACGTGCCTATGGTGTTTGCCATCAACAAGATAGACAAGCCAGGTGCCAACCCCGACCGTGTACGCGAGGAACTCGCTGCCATGAACCTCCTTGTAGAGGACTGGGGCGGCAAGTACCAGTGTCAGGAGATTAGCGCCAAGAAGGGTCTGCACGTAAACGACCTCCTTGAGAAGGTGCTTCTCGAGGCAGAGATGCTCGACCTCAAGGCCAACCCTAACCGCAAGGCTACAGGTTCTATCATCGAGTCGTCATTGGACAAGGGTCGTGGCTACGTCTCTACAGTGCTCGTGTCTAACGGTACACTGCGCGTAGGCGACATCGTCATCGCCGGAACATCATGGGGCCGTATCAAGGCTATGTTCAACGAGCGCAACCAGCGCATCGAGAGCGCCGGACCTTCAGAGCCTGCAATCATCCTCGGCTTGAACGGAGCGCCTACAGCCGGCGACTCGTTCCACACACTGGAGACAGAGCAGGAGGCACGCGAGATAGCCAACAAGCGTTTGCAGCTGCAGCGCGAGCAGGGCTTGCGCACACAGAAGCGCCTCACCCTCTCGGACATCTCACACCGTATCGCCCTCGGTTCGTTCAAGGAGCTTAACATCATCGTTAAGGGTGATACCGACGGTTCTATCGAGGCATTGTCCGACTCGTTCATCAAGCTCTCTACAGAGAAGATCAAGGTCAACGTTATACACAAGGCAGTGGGTCAGATTTCGGAGAGCGACGTAACGCTTGCCGACGCTTCGGACGCCATCATCGTAGGCTTCCAGGTACGTCCTTCGGCAGCAGCCCGCAAGCTTGCCGATCAGGAGGGTGTCGAGATCAACACCTACTCTGTAATCTACGACGCCATCGACGACGTCAAGTCGGCTATGATTGGTATGCTCGACAAGGTTAAGAAGGAGGTCGTCACCGGTCAGGTTGAGGTGCGTGAGGTATACAAGATATCTAAGGTTGGTACCGTTGCCGGTGCCTACGTTCTTGAGGGTAAGGTTCACCGCGTCGACAAGGCTCGTGTCATCCGCGACGGTATCGTTGTGCACACAGCCGATATCGCAGCCCTTAAGCGCTACAAGGACGACGTTAAGGAGGTTGCCGCCAACTTCGAGTGTGGTATCTCGCTCGTCAACTTCAACGACATCATGCAGGGCGATATCCTCGAGACCTTCACAGAGATTGAGGTTAAGCAGACTCTGTAATACATATCGAATACATACCGAATACATACATCAAATCCTTGGACATCTCTAACGGGATGTCCAAGGATTTTTTGTTCGCGCCAAAAATAGTGGCAAATCTGCCAGTAATGCCGTATCTTATTGATAATCAGTGGTATAAAGGCTGTCACATTGCCTTTTTTATCGCTCTATCTGCCATACCATCTGCCAGCCCCTCGCCCCAATGTGCCAGCTCGCAGAAGCGGAAGCAGCGCAACAAAGGCTTAATGACCGACCAATCAAGGCTTAATGACCGACCAATCAAGGCTTAATGACCGACCAATTAAGGCTTAATGACCGACCAATCAAGCCTTAATGACATAGCAATAAAGGCTCCGTGACGCCACCATTCCCGATTTCTTGTGGCCACCTGGCAGATACATAGTATACGCATGTCAGATATCCTGCTACATAACCCCTCTCAAATCGCTATCTGTCAGCCTCTAACCCTCTGTGTGTCAACGTTGTAGGCGGAAATATGGCACATTGGTACTTTATTTCTTCAACCAAACTTTTTTTGTCTTCTTGATATTTTTAGCTAACTTTGCACGCTAATAAAAACTCATTAGTAAAAAGATGTTTTCTAAGTATACCATACTGTCCTTAGCCCTCGGCTCACCCGCCGTGGCATCAGCACAAGCCTACTTCGACGTGATGCCGCTAACATGCACCGAGAAGCAGGGAGGCACCGTGTACAATGCTGCGGTCGACTTTCCGGTAGGAGGCGACGCAGCAGTGGTGCGCAACGCAAAGAAGTGGATAGGCGAAGTGCTTATGTCGGATGCCGACATGCCCGAGGTATCGATGTCAACAATGTCTACCGACGACTTCGGCAAGCTGCTCGACGCTGTGGCTAAAGACTTTGTGAAAAACAACGAAGGCTCGCGCCGGCGCGTGGAGATAACGTGGATGTATGAGGACCCGACGTGCGTGACGTACGAGGCTGTAACCACCGACCGCGACTCGGTAGACTGGTCGACAACGAGCGTGGCGTGCTTCTCCAAGCGCGACGGCCATAGAGTGGGCGCCAACGAGATATTTGGCTGCGACGAGGCACAAATAAAGCGTCTTATGTGGCAATACCGCGGCAACCTGCACATGGAGGTGGCACAGGCCGACGACCTATACGTGGGCGAGTGTGGATTTATAGACGGATGGGTGCTCGTGGTAGGTCCGGCACAAGGCACGTCCGGCGCCGCGTACAGGCTGAGATACCCCGAAATAGAACAATGGCTAAAGAAGCCCCAAAGCGACGGCTACCTGGCACGCTAAACCTGCAAAGACCGCGCTGCGAAACAGGCACGCCAAAAACGCCGCAAGCCTTTGCTAATAAGCTGGTTTCATTATAGCTTTTTTACCATTAAAAATTTCATCAAGTCACGAAAAATTAGTACTTTTGTACACTAAACATCGAATATAGCATAATGGCAGAAATACAGAAAACCGAGAGCAACTACTCGGCAAGTAATATCCAAGTTCTTGAAGGACTTGAGGCAGTGCGCAAGCGCCCTGCGATGTACATCGGCGACATAAGCGAGAAGGGACTTCACCACCTCGTAAACGAGACAGTGGACAACTCTATCGACGAGGCTATGGCTGGCTATTGCTCGCACATCGAGGTTACCATCAACGAGGACGAGTCGATAACCGTACAAGACAACGGCCGTGGTATTCCGGTAGACGAGCACAAGAAGCTGCACAAGTCGGCTCTTGAGGTTGTTATGACCGTGCTGCACGCCGGCGGCAAGTTTGACAAAGGCTCTTACAAGGTCAGCGGCGGTCTGCATGGTGTGGGCGTGAGCTGTGTAAACGCTCTGTCAACACACATGAAGTCGCAGGTGTTCCGCGACGGCAAGATATATCAGCAGGAGTACGAGAAGGGCAAGCCGCTCTACCCCGTGAAGGTAGTAGGCGAGACCGACCTGCGAGGCACACGCCAGCAGTTCTGGCCCGACCCCACCATATTCACCACCACCCACTACCAGTGGGACATCGTGGCACGCCGTATGCGCGAGCTTGCCTTCCTTAACGCAGGCATCAAGATAACCCTTCGCGACCTTCGTCCCAACGAGGAAGGCAAGACACGCGAGGAGGTGTTCCATGCCAAGGACGGACTGAAGGAGTTTGTGCGCTACGTCGACCGTCACCGCACCCACCTCTTCGACGACGTTATCTACCTCAAGACAGAGAAGCAGGGCTTCCCTATAGAGGTTGCCATAATGTACAACACCGACTACTCGGAGAACATCCACTCGTACGTCAACAACATCAACACCATAGAAGGCGGTACACACCTCACTGGTTTCCGTGCTGCCCTCACACGTACGTTGAAGGCTTATGCCGACAACGACCCCGTTATATCAAAGCAGATAGAGAAGGCAAAGATCGAGATTGCGGGCGAGGACTTCCGCGAGGGTCTTACAGCTGTTATCTCTATAAAGGTGGCTGAGCCGCAGTTTGAGGGTCAGACCAAGACCAAGCTGGGCAACAGCGAGGTGGCAGGTGCCGTGCAACAGGCTGTGGGAGAGGCTCTTACCAACTATCTGGAGGAGAACCCGAAGGAGGCAAAGATGATTTGCGACAAGGTTATTCTTGCCGCCACAGCACGTATCGCGGCACGCAAGGCACGCGAGAGCGTACAGCGCAAGAACCCGCTTACGGGCGGCGGACTGCCCGGCAAGCTTGCCGACTGCTCTAACCGCGACCCTAAGAAGTGCGAGATATTCCTCGTCGAGGGTGACTCTGCGGGCGGCTCGGCAAAGCAGGGACGCGACCGCTACACACAGGCTATCCTGCCGTTGCGCGGCAAGATTCTGAACGTGGAGAAGGTGATGTGGCACAAGGTGTTCGAGTCGGAGTCGGTAATGAACATCATCCAGAGCATCGGCGTACGCTTCGGCGTAGAGGGTGAGGACGACAAGGAGGCGAACATCGACAAGCTGCGCTACGACAAGATTATCATCATGACCGATGCCGACGTCGATGGTTCTCACATCGACA
>USCM01000080.1 GCA_900553155.1 uncultured Prevotella sp.
GTTTGCCAAAGGCGATACACGCCGTGAGGGCACCGTTATAACCTATGCCGATGAGGCCAAGAAGGTAGAAGACCTTGTAAGGAATGGCGAACTGCCTGAGGGTAGCAAGTTTAGTGTTAGCGAGCAGCAGGAGAACTACGAAGGTTTGGGCCACTACAAGCTTCATCCTCGTAAGGAGACGGCGTCGGCAGTCAATCCGTCCGACAACTACTTCAATTCTTGGCGCATCTATCGTTATGCCGACGTGCTGTTGCTTGCCACAGAGCTTGAGGCACGCATCAATGGCAGTGTAGGTACAGATGGACAAGGCTATTTCGACCAGGTGCGCGACCGTGCTTTTCAGGACCGCAACCATCGTATTTCTCTTTCCGGAAAGTCTAAGCAGGAAATTCTGGATATTCTTTTCAAAGAGCGTGGTTACGAGTTTATAGACGAGATGCAGCGTTGGTTTGATATCCTGCGCTTCGACAAGGGCACAGAGATACTTGGCTCAAAGGGTTGGACAGAGAAATATCGCTATTTCCCTATAGACCAGTCGGAGATAGACCGTTCGAAGGGAGGATTGACACAGAACCCTGGTTGGAAGTAATGACCTTAAGGTTTTATATTATAAAGGTGAATTAATAAAATGATATCATTAAGATTTTGGTATTTGGTTCAGATTAGATTTTAAATTAGGTTTTTAATTAGTTATGTGGAGTGCAGCCCCAACGGGGGCTGCATTCCAAAACAAATAACCCATCTTTTCTGTACTTATTGCCAATATATAATTTCCACAGATATGGAAAAACGATATTTAGCACTTGATCTTGGTGGCACCAAGTTGATGATTGGCGAGGTCGAAGGCAGTGGACACATAGTGCGTTCCAAGCAGTATACCACAGGCTATTGCTCGCAAGAAGAAGCAATGCGTATAGTTATAGCTTCGCTCGACGACTATCTTAAGGATGGTTATACCGATGGAGTGTGCCCCGAGGCTATGGGCGTGGGGCTTATTGGGCGTATTGATTGCCGTCGCGGCGAATGGTTGCAGATAGATACAAGTCGCGATATTGTTGTGCCAATGGCACAAATTCTAAGCGAGCGTTATTCGTTGCCATGCTTCATCGACAATGACGTTAAAAGCGCCACACGAGCCGAAATGTCTTGGGGGTGCGGTAGAGATACGTCCAATTTTGTATATATTAATATAGGTACCGGTATAGCTGCAGGTGCTGTTGTGGATGGTCGTATAGTGCGTGGTGCTCATTATGATGCTGGCGAGGTAGGGTATATGATATCTAATGTAGGTGCGGCATCCGATATGGAGCGCGAGAATATAGAGAATGTAGCGTCTGGCCATGGCTTCGATCTCCAGGCACGCCGTCTTATAGGCCGATATCCTAATACCTGTATATCTCTTCCATCCAATGGACGTATCGATGTACGAAGTATATATGAGGGCTACCTCAAGGGGGATGCTCTGTGCCGGTATCTTGTGGTACAGGCGGCTGAGGCTATCGCCACACTCTTTACAAATATGATTAGGGCATTTGACCCGGAATGTATTGTTGTGGGAGGTGGTATTGTGGCAGATGGCATGATGCTTGCTTTGGTAGAACAGCTTGTACAACCCAACAACAAGCGGTTTCTGTCAATGGGGGTTGTTGCAACCCGTCTCGACCCACGTTATGCCGGTTTGTTAGGTGCTGCGGCTGTCGCTATGGACGGAATAGGTAAAAAAAACGATAAATAAGTGATGAATATTACAATATGTGATGATGAACGCCGTTTTGATATTACGGCTGCCAATCGAATTGTAGGACAGATAATGTCAAAGCCCGACAGTGTCATCGGACTTTCAACAGGTCGTACAACCCATGCCATGCACAACATTGTTGGCAAGTTGTATGCTGAGATGCAGTTTGATGTGTCGGCTGTAACCTTCTTCGGGCTGGACGAGGTGGTAGGTGTGGAGTCTACGTATGCAGGGGCATGTTGCGCCATGTTGCACGACGAGCTTATTGATGCGCTTGCACTTGACGATAGACAGTTGCTAATGTTGCCTACCAAGAGTGCCGACTTTGCGCACGATTGCCGTAGCTTTAAGGAGCGTTTGAGGCTGCGTGGTGGTATCGACTTGCTTATACTCGGACTTGGGGAGAACGGACATCTTGGTTTCAATCAGCCAGGCACTCCGTTTGGCCAAGAAGCATGGGTTACGTGCATGGACCCTCAGCTCGAGTGTCGCATACGCCGCGAGACAGCCACACCTGATGATGTGTGGCTTGGAGGAGTGACGCTTGGACTGAAAGACATTATGCATGCTCGCCACATAGTTCTTGTGGCTAAGGGTGCCCATAAGGCTGCCATTGTCGACCGTATGCTCAACGGCGACGTCTCTATTGATTGTCCAGCGTCTATCCTGCAGCTTCATCCGCATTGCGAGTTTCTGTTAGATAAGGATGCGGCGACACTTGTTGATGCTTGAAAATAAACATAAACAACAATCGTATTTACTATTTATAATATTGTTATGTCAAAGACAGTGGTGCAGAAAAATTATCTTGGACCATTCCTTACAATGGTCTTTCTGTTTTTTATAGTTGGATTTCTTACAACTGCCAACACACAATTTCAAGGTCCGCTAAAGGCGGCTTTTCTCTCTGAGGCAGGAAATTTAAAGAATACAATGGCAACGCTCATAACCTTCTCGTGGTTTTTGGCTTATCCAGTGTTTGGCAATGTGGGTTCGCGTCTTGTCGTAAGTTCGGGCTACAAGGGTACCCTTGTTCGTGGACTGGCAATGATGATAGGTGGCATTGTGTTGTTGGCTCTGTCTTCATGGGTTACAACGTCTTTCCCGACAGCCGATATGGCAGTAGGCGATGGAACAGTCAATATAGGTTTCTTTGTTTTTTTGCTTGGTTCGTTTGTCGTGGGAGGCTCTGTCACGGTGTTGCAGGTGGTTATTAATCCTTACCTTACTGCGTGCGAGGTGCATGGCACCCAAGGTGTGCAGCGTATGGCAATAGGCGGTACATTCAACTCTATAGGCACCACTATTGCCCCTTACTTTGTAACGGGCATAGTATTTGGCGGTTTGTCGATGAGCGAGGTAAGCATTGCGCAGCTTTTTGTTCCGTTCTTGCTTCTTGCGTTTGTACTGATAGCTGTTGCTGTTATCGTAACACGTCTGCATCTGCCCGACCTTGACAACACCCATACATCCGAGGGCGAGCGTCTTGAGCGCAGCCCTTGGTCGTTTCGTCATCTCGCTTTGGGTGTTGTGGCAATATTTTTCTATGTTGGGTGCGAGGTGTGTATTGGTGCCAATATCAACCTCTATGCTCTTGCCGATGGCGGTAGCGATGTTACGTCTGCCATGCTTATGGCCACTCTTTATTGGGGCGGATTGCTTATAGGGCGTCTTGCCGGCAGTTTCTTCAAAAGTATATCTGCGCGCACCCAACTAACGTTTACAACATCGGCTGCAGCCTTGCTTGTCGCTGTATCTGTTGCGCTTGACAGTCCATGGGTGCTTGTGTCTGTAGGCCTTATGCACAGCATAATGTGGGGAGCCATATTTACGCTTGCCGTTGCCAGGCTTGGCAAGTATACATCTGTGGCTTCGGGTGTGTTTATGGTAGGTGTCTTGGGTGGGGCTGTACTGCCTCTTTTGCAGGGAGTTGTGGCCGATGCAATGGGACTGTGGCGTTGGTCTTGGCTCATAGTTATTGTTGGCGAACTGTGTATGTTGGCGTATGCTCGCATTGGTTGTCGTCTGCGTAATGTAGATATTGTAGAATAAGCGGTTTGATATATATGTATAACTTTGAATCAGACAGAACCTATGAGACTGATAGCTAAATTACTGATAATAACAGCTTGCTGCCCACTTATGGCTATGGTTAAAGTAGACGGCAATCTTATGCGGCAGGTGGTGTCTACCGACTATATACACCGTCCATTGCCGCTTGACACCACTCACTCTGTTGAGGCAATGATGCAGAAGGCAAGGGTGTTGAGGTTCGAGGCTCTGCCGGTTTCAGGGTGGAAGCACGCCGGGCTTGGCCAACTCTATACCGACAATAGTATAAGGTTGTTTGTGCCAGTAGAGACAGGCAGACGTGCTACTGGGTCGGCCGATGACCCCGACTATGCCATATTTGGAACATCGCGTATCTCACTCGATATGTGTAATCGCAATCTAACGTCTTTCAACCGTATAACGCTTGATGTACTGCCGGTTTGCAAGGGTGAAGGAGTGATGAATCTAAACCTCGTAATAGAGAATACTCCCTCGTCGGGTCTTGGCGCTCATCTTATCAATTTGCGCAATAACCGTTGGAATCATATTGTATACGACATATCGGGTGTTCGCCGCGACAATGTCGGTTCGCTGCAGCTCTATACTGATATAAAGGGACGGAATCAGTTTCGGGACGACTCCTTGTTATACCAGGTGCGCAACTTACGCTTGGAGTATGTAGACAGCGAGCAGAAAGAACGGGGATGGAATGTGGCAGATGGCATGATAGCCTATTCGATGTCTGGCTACTTGCCCCAATCGTCAAAGACAGCGGTACTTGGTTTTGCCGCCAAGCGTTTCGGATTGGTAGACGCAGCCACAGGCAAGTGTGTGTACAAAGGCAAGGTCAAGGTCTTGAACACAACAATAGGCACTTTCCGGGTAGCCGATTTTAGCTCGTTTTGTAAGGAAGGCACATACATATTGCAGTGTGAAGGTCGAGCCACACGTCCGTTCGGAATATCTCCTTTGGCATTTGTCGATTCGCAGTGGCGTGTTCTCAACTTCATTTTTTGTCAGCGTTGTGGCTGCGACGTGCCAGGAATACATGGTGTATGTCATACCGATATGTATGCCTTGCACGATGGCAAGCGTGTGTCGTATAGTGGAGGCTGGCATGATGCCGGCGATTTGTCGCAACAAACTCTTCAGACAGCCGATGTGGCTTTTGCTCTTGCCGAGGGATATAATGTACAAAGAACTGCATCTCCACAACTTGCACAGCGTATGAAGGAAGAGTCGTTGCATGGCTATCGGTTTGTATTGCAGACTCGTTTTGGCGATGGATGGCACGGTAGCAGTTTAGGCTTGCTTCATTGGACCGATGGTTGTCCCAATACATCGGACGACATAACTACCGTGCGTACACAGAATACTTCCTTCGACAACTTTCTGTATGCAGGTTATGAGGCTTATGCGGCACGTGTCTTTAGCGACGACACTTGTGCCGATGAGCTGCGTAGTGCGGCTCTTGCCGACTTTGATATGGCTCGACGCAAATACGAAAAATATGGTGTCGATAAGTTTGCTCATATTATGGAGCATACTTACAACACTCCACGCAGCCTATATATGGCTGTAATGTCGTGGTCGGCATCGCAGCTTTATCGTCTTACGGGTGATATGGAGTATGCCAATCTTGCCTCTCAGTACATTGAGTATACCCTAAAATGTCAAGCCACCGACGGCGCTCGCCCTGAACTTCGAGGCTACTTCTATCGCGACACAACCCGTCTTTCCATAACCCACTTTGTTCATCAGTCGCGCGAACAGATGTATGCAATGGCCCTTTCAGAGCTTTGTCGCACGCAACCAAAATCGTCTCAATATCAAAGATGGCTTACGTCGGTAAGGCTTTATGCCGAGTATATTAAGAGTATTGCACCATATACCGCTCCTTATGGCATGATATCCAGCGGTACATATCAAACCGAAGAATATCGGGACAGTGATGGTTTTGCACGTCTCAACATCTGGGCACCCTCCAATGCACCACAACTATACGAGCAACAGCTACGCAATGGGGTGCGGCTCGACGACCGCCACTACCTGCGTCGCTTCCCGACATGGTTCAGTATATTCAACGGCAACGAGGCCATATTGCTCTCTACTGGCAAGTCAGCTGCCGTGTGTGCCAGTTTGCTCGACGACAACCATCTGCGTGATATAGCTGCGGGACAGCTCTATTGGACCGTGGGGGCCAATCCTTTCTGTCAGTCGCTAATATACGGCGAGGGCCACCGCTACCCGTCAATGGACAGTTTCTCGTCGGGCGAGATTGTGGGCGAGATGCCGGTAGGCATACGTTCATGGGGCAATAATGACGAGCCTTATTGGCCAGCAACAAACAATGCCTGCTACAAAGAGGTGTGGCTTACATCGGCAGGCAAGTGGTTGTCGCTGTTGGCCGAACTTTAATTGTTGACCGAACTATAAATAAAATGTTTAACAGAGTTAGATGAATATGATACAAAACATACTAATATGTTTTTTAACTGCAACAACTATGGCATTGGCTATAGTATGTTATAGGCTTCGAAGGTTGCTTAAACATAAAGAAGAGCCAAGTGTTAGCATCGACTTGCCTATCGACGACTTGCCGGCAAATGACGTGCAGCCCATGCATGCCACAATACTTGTGGTGGAGGACGATGATGTTGTGAGAGAGTATATTGTGCGAAATCTGTCTCAGACATTCGACGTATTGGATGCTGCCGATGGCGGCGAGGGACTTGACATGGCTCGTGAGAACAATCCCGACATTGTGATATCGGATGTAATGATGCCTGTTATGACAGGTTACGAGCTGTGTCACAGGTTGCGCGAGAGTGTGGAGACCAGTCATATAGCCATAATCTTGGTGTCGGCTCTCACCGAGCGCGAGAACATAATATATGGTCTTGAGGCAGGAGCCGACGACTACCTTACAAAGCCTTTTGACATGGCTATATTGCTTACGCGAATCCAGACGATATTAAAAAGGCGTCAGGCTTATCGCGATTCGGCTGCCAGTGCCAACTATGTTAGCCGTATTGACTATAAGAGCCAGATAGACCGCGAGTTTATGGACCGTACAATGGACATTATAAAGCAACGTTCGTCCAACTCCGACTTCTCCATAAACGACCTGTGTATAGAGCTTGGTATGAGCCGCTCGTCTGTGTACAACAAGATAAAGACGCTCACAGGCAAAGGGCCAAACGAGATTATAAAGGTAGTGCGCCTTAACAATGCCCGCGAATTGCTGCTGTCGCATGGTTATAATGTGGGTGAGGTGGCATTTATGGTGGGCTTTTCCGATCCAAAATATTTTAGCACATGCTTTAAGAAGCAGTTTGGGATTAGTCCCAACAAGATATGAGTAAAAAGTATACAATCAATTTAACACTTAACATAAACCTAAATATAAAGAAAGGAAATACATTATGGACACTTATATAGGTATGGTTCTTAGTGGCACCAATCTCACGATAGGCGAGATGGATGTCAATGGCAATATATTGAAGATGAAGCGCTATGTCACGAGTTTCTTCAATCAAGAGGCGGCATTAAAGGTGATGTGCGATTCTATAGCCAACTATCGCGACAATGTGGGCTACATAGGCAATCCTCTTGCCGTAGGCATAGGTGTTATTGGTAGGGTAGACCCTGTAGGCGGAATATGGCAGCAGATTGACCCCGACCGCACCCAGCCCATTGCGCTTGCTGCCGAGATGGGCAGTGCTACGGGTATGCCGTGCTTTATCGACAACGACGTAAAAGGATCGGCACGTGCCGTGATGCGCTGGGGCTTTGGACGCATATCGCAGAACTTTATATACATATATGTAGGTACGGGTATTGCTGCCAGTGTCATTATAAATGGCAAGCAGATACGCGGTAGCCACTTCAATGCGGGAGAGGTAGGACACCTGCGGGTAGGTGTGCAGGTGGGCTTGCGCTGTCCGTGTGGACGAATCGATTGTGTTGAGACAATAGCCTCAAGCATTGGTTTCGACCGTCAAGCTCGTTATCTGCACAAATACTACGATACACAGCTTGTTATTC
>USCM01000081.1 GCA_900553155.1 uncultured Prevotella sp.
ACAAGCCGTATGCGACGCCATCCCTCCATTGCCCTCTACTGCGGCCGCAACGAGGGCTATCCGCCCAAGACGCTCGACGACGCGCTGCGCCAAACCGTGGCAGACATGAACCCCAAGATGCTCTACATATCGTCGTCGGCAGACGATGGAGTGAGCGGACACGGCCCCTACTGGGCTGAGCCTGCACGCACCTACTTTGCCCAGCAAAGCGGAAAGCTGCACACCGAGCGCGGCTTGCCCAACATCATGACACCCGAAGGCACACACCGCACCTTGGCACAGCCCACCGAATGGCAACCCGGCGACGCATGGGGACGGCACGACTTCACCCAGTCTGGCGCCCAGCGTGGAGCCTCCTTCATGGCCATAGTGGAGAGGATGTTCGGCAAGATTACGTCAGCCGACGAGTTTACGCGCCTTGCCCAGTGGCAGAACTACGAGGGATACCGTGCCATGTACGAGGCCGACTCCAAGTATCTGCAAGGTCTGCTTATATGGATGAGCCATGCCTGCTGGCCAAGCTACACATGGCAGTGCTACGACTACTACTTCGAGCCTACCGCCGCCTTCTACGGAGCGCGCAAGGCTTGCGAGCCATTGCACATACAGCGCAACCCTCTGACACGCAACATAGAGGTTGTCAACCGCATAGCGGGTTACCACAAGGACCTTGTGGCAACCCGCGAGCTGCTCGACATCAACGGCAACCTTATATGTATGGACAGCCACACCACCGACGTGCCTGGCGTGTCTACCGTGGAGCTGCCCTCCCTTGCCACCGACTCGCTGCCCGATGGCATCGACGGCAAGGTGTACTACATACGCCTTCGCCTTGCCGACAGCAAGGACACTACCCTCTCCACCAACTTCTACGTGCTGTCTACCGACGAGGGCAACCTACAGCAGCTTGCCTCTCTGCCCGAGGTAAACCTCTCCGTTGCAGCCGAACGACGCACCGACAACACCCTGACGGTGAAGCTTAAGAACGCCAGCGACACACCGGCTATGATGATAAGGCTCAACCTCAAGGCCAACGACGGCGAGCAAGTGCTGCCAGTACACTATGCCGACAACTACTTCCACCTTATGCCAGGCGAGGAGCGCACGATAGACGTGGCGTGGGATAAAGCCGACGCCCGACAGCAGGTGCCATTTGTGGAGCTAACCGGATATAATGTCAAGCGGCGCACACTGAGATAAGCTTAAGGAGAAGGCAAATAAGCCTAAAATCTTTAATTAAACATAAAAATAGGCAGTTGTTGCCGTTCCTTACAATTTGTATCAGTAACTTTGCAACTTAAAAATAGATTAATAACATTCATAACAAAATGCAGAAGAAAAGTTTATTTATTCTTTCAGCAGCCTCAGTGTTGCTGATGTCATCTTGCTCGAAGCTCGGCGCATTGTCTGCCGACAACTTCACAGTAACTCCTAACCCGCTCGAAAGCCAGGGTGGTAAGGTACCTGCCACAATCAACGGTTCTTTCCCAGAGAAATACATGAAGAAGAAGGCCGTTGTAACCGTAACTCCAGAGCTGCGCTATGCAGACGGCAAGGTAGCCAAGGGCAACAGCGCCACATTCCAGGGCGAGAAGGTTATGGGCAACGACCAGACCATCTCTTACAAGGTAGGCGGCCGCTACACCATGAAGACTGCTTTCGACTATGTACCCGATATGCAGAAGAGCGAGATGTACCTCACATTCGACGCTCGCATCGGCAAGAAGCAGTGCGACGTTCCTGCCGTTAAGGTAGCCAACGGCGTTATCGCCACTTCAGAGCTTTACAAGAAGACACTCGCTTCTGAGAGCGGTGTTATCGCTCCTGACACATTCCAGCGTGTAAACGAGAAGAAGCAGGAAGCCAACATCAAGTTCCTCATCAACCAGGCCAACATCCGCAAGAGCGAGCTCAAGAACAACTCGGTACATGAGTTTGTTGAGATGCTCAAGAAGATCAACGCCGACCGCGAGGGCTTCAACGTACAGAACGTGGAGATTCAGGCTTACGCTTCACCAGAGGGTGGTGTCAAGTTCAACGACAAGCTTGCTGGCAAGCGTAAGAACGAGTCGGAGAAGTATGTTAAGGGTGCTTTGAAGCAGACTAAGGTAAACGCCGACATCGACGCTCACTATACAGCCCAGGACTGGGACGGCTTCCAGAAGCTCGTTGCAGCATCTAACCTCCAGGACAAGGACGTTATCCTCCGCGTTCTCTCTATGTACGAGGACCCGCAGGAGCGCGAGCAGCAGATTCGCAACATGTCTGCAGGTTTCCGCGAGTTGGCTGACGGCATCCTCCCAGAGTTGCGCCGTTCACGCCTCATCATCAACTACGAGACAATAGGTCGCTCGGACGAGCAGATCGAGCAGCAGTACAAGGACGACGCTGCCAAGCTTAGCGCCGACGAGTTGCTCTACCTCGCTACATTCGACAAGACACCTGCCGAGCAGGAGGCTATCTACACCAAGACCACACAGATATACGACAAGGACTACCGCGCATACAACAACCTCGCTGCCTTGGCTCTCGCTAAGGGCGACAAGGCTGCCGCACAGCAGTATGCTGCCAAGGCTGCTTCTCTTAGCAACAACACACCGGAGGCTCAGGCCAACATGGGCTTGATAGCTCTCGTAAACGGTGACGTTCAGGAGGCAGAGCGCGCTATCTCTAAGTCGGCCAACTCGGAGAACGTTAAGGCTGCTCTCGGCGCCCTCAACATCGCTAAGGGCAACTACGCTCAGGCAGAGCAGGACTTCGGCAAGACCAACAGCAACACTGCTGCCTTGGCACAGCTCCTCAACAAGAACTACGACGCTGCCGCTAAGACTCTTGACAAGGTTCAGAACCCGAACGCTTTGACCGACTATCTGCACGCTGTTGTAGCTGCTCGTCGTGGCAACAAGTTCGCTGCTTCTTCATACCTCAAGGAGGCTCTCCAGAAGGATCCTTCGCTCAAGCAGTATGCTGAGAACGACTTGGAGCTTTCGCTTCTGAAGTAATAACTCTATACATAACATTAACGGCAATTACACGATAGGCATATCGTATAATTGCCGTTTATTATTTAGGCTAATGAAACATCCATATTACACGCTGTTATTGTCGCTCGTCGCCCTGCTCGCCTCCTGCGGCACCGACAGCCGCCACTTCAAGATAGACGGCCACTTGCTCAACCTCAACCAAGGCGAGTTCTACGTCTACTCGCCCGACGGCAGCGTTACGCACGGCATGGACACTATAAAGGTGCAGGCTGGTCGATTCAGCTATAGCGTGGAGTGCGACCGCCCCATGACCCTCATGATTGTCTTCCCAAACTTTACCGAGCAGCCCGTCTTTGCCGAACCCGGCAAGAGCGTGGACATCAGGGGCAACGCTTCGCACCTTAAGGAGATGACGGTTAAGGGTACAAAGGCCAACAAACTGATGAACGCCTTTCGTGAGCAGATTCTCTCGGCATCGCCTGTCGAGATGAAGAAGCGTGCCATACAGACGGCAGAGGACAATCCGGAAAGCCCGGTGGCTGTGTATCTGGTGCGCCGATATCTCATAACAACCACCCGCCCCGACTATAACACAGCCATACGTCTGCTTAAACTCATTATGGAGAAGCAGCCCGAAAACCAAAATGCCGCCCGCCTCCTTGCCTCTTGCAACGGCAAGACGGCTCTATCTAAAGGGGCAAAGCTGCCAAGCTTCTCTGCCAAGGACATCAACGGCAAGGTGGTCAACAATGCCTCTGTGGCTACTGCGCCTAACGTGGTGTTCCACGTATGGGCTACATGGAACTACGGCTCTACATCGCAGCTGCGCCAGCTGGCTGACAGAGAACGCGAGCTTGACGGCAAGCTTAAGGTTATAAGCATCTGCCTTGACCCCGACAAGGGTTCGTGTCTACGCACTCTTAAGCAATACGATGCCGAGAACGTCACCACTATCTGCGACGGCAGAATGGTGGAAGGCGACCTCTTCAACCGCTTGGGTCTGTCGAATGTGCCAGATAATATCGTCATAAAGAACGGCAAGGTTGAAGACCTGCACATCGACTTCGACAAGATTAAGAGTATGCTGTAACGTGCAACGTATGTTGTATATTTCTATGTATATACAACATACGCAGTTTTTGTTTTTATATAACAATGTGACAGAAAGCACCACGCATCGCCATAAACCCCTGTATAACAGCAACATACAAGGCTGGCAGATCGGCTAAAATATAGCAGATGTGCCAGCCGATATAACAGACGTGGTTGGCGAAGTGCCAGGCGAGGTCGGTGTTATATGCTAAGCGAGGATTACAGCATACGAAAGATTTTATTATAAGGTGTCGGTAACGTCGTTACAAAGTATCGGTAATCTCATTATCGACACCTTGTAACACACCCTCTTCTACTGTCAGTTTGCCCGTTGGAGACAGGCAGATAGGCTGTCACATTGCTCTGTTTCTATGCAAAAGTAACAGCCATTATCTTATTGATTATCAACACAATATGCATTTTCTGTCACTTATTGCACTATTTATAAGCAACCAATTTCTTTTTTAAGAAACATTTGGCTGAACGCAAGCTGCGAGTGTTGGGCTGCAAGCCCAACCAAACTTATGTTCTTATGTTCTTATGTCTTAAAATATTAACATGTACTCGTGTCTTCTGTTTTTTTATGTTTATCGCCGTATATATTTTCCGAGTGGCACATCGTGCCACTGCTTTACATTCAGATAAAGCTGTCGAGAGCTTGCTCTCGTAAGGCTTTATATGGATGTAAGGCAAGTCGAAGACTCGGAAAATATATACGGGGTTTTATCGGTTTTTGTCAAAGCCCTGACATATACTCACATAATCCTCCACGACAAACTCCAGTTTTTTTGGTGAGAGGCATTTGTACTTGTTGCTCCTTTGCTTGTAGTTCCCACAGAACGCACAGAAGACACAGAAGCCTACGGGCTTAAGCTTTTGGAACCCACAGAAGAGCCTACGCTTCGCGAGGCATGAACTCACGGAAATGATTGCTTGTTTAGCGTAGTGTTGCATAGTCGTAGTGTTACATAGTTACGTATTATACGTCGCCGAGGCGGCGACGCCCCCTCGCAGCCAATTACACCCATCACATGGAACGGCGAGCTCCCGTTCGCCGACCTACCTAATAACCAACCTTGTCAAAGCCTCTTCCTTGAACGTCTCCCTCGCCACTCTCAGCAAGTCGTCTGCCGTGAGTGCGTCGATATGCTCGCACAGCTTGGTGATGTCCTTCTGCCATCCATAGTGCAGATATCCCTTTGCAAAGTCGAGGGCAAACGATTCGCGAGAGTCGCAAGCAATGCCTATCTGACCCTTTATCTGCTTCTTGGCAGCCCTAAGAGCCGCCTCGCTGAGCGGCCTGTCCATAACCCTGTCAAGCTCGCGGCGCACCAGACGCAGGCAGCGGTCTACGTTGCGAGGGTCGCAACCAAAGTAGACAGCCCACAGGCCGGTGTCCGAGTAGCTCTGCAGCATACTCTCCACCGTATACACAAGAGCATGGCGCTCGCGCAACGACACGTTAAGCCGTGCGTTCATGCCCGGTCCGCCAAGGATGTTGTTAAGCAGATAGAGGGCTATGCGGCGGTTGTCGTGTACATCGTAGGCACGTGTGCCAAGCATAACATGAGCCAAGTGGGTGTCCATGTGGTGCTCGATGTGCTGCGCCTTGTAAGGCGGAAGTGGCGTAGCAGAAGCTAAGGTTGACGCAGAAAGAGCCACGGTTGGCGCATTATCTAATACCATTGACGTATCAGAAGGGCCATTTGACGCAATAACGGCATCCCTTGACGCAGCCGACGCCTTCTCCAACAATCTCACAAGTTTGTCGAACCGCACATCGCCATAGGCAAAGAACACGCTGTTGTCGGGTCTGTAGTATCTACGTGTAAAGCGCAAGGCATCCTCCGTAGTGTACGTGCGCAGCTGCTGTGCAGTGCCAAGGATGTTGTGGCCGAGTGGATGGCCCTGGAATATGGCGTTCTCGAAAAGGTCGTACACCAGCTCGGAGGGCGAGTCGTTGTAGCTCTCTATCTCGTCCACAATAACCTCCACCTCCTTGTCAATCTCTGCCTGGGGGTACGTACTGTTGAAGACGATGTCGGTAAGCAGGTCTACGGCGCGGTCGATGTTGTCCTTCAGCACGGCAGCGTGGTACACCGTCTCCTCCTTGTTGGTAAAGGCGTTGAGGTCGCCGCCCACACGTTCGAGGTAGCCAAGGATGTTCATCGAGGTGCGGCGGTGTGTGCCTTTGAATGTGGTGTGCTCGCAAAAGTGGGCCATACCCTCCTCCTTGCCCTGCTCTTCGTCGCGTGTTCCGGCAGCCACGGCATAACCGCAATAAACCACCGGCGATGCCGACGGTAGGTGAATGATGCGCAGTCCGTTGGACAGCGTATGCGTATTATAGTTCATCTCGGTTGATTTTTGTTTCATTAAATTCTGTTGCAAAGGTACACTTTTATGGTTGTATATCATTCATTATATGCCACTTATCATTCATTAACACACCAAAGGGTATGTTATGTCGTTATTTTTAAGTAAATTTGTCGTCGTTATAGTATATAATATAACCCCACATGACAAACCGATACTAATATTAACAACATAACGTCTATGAAACATCTATTACTGACTCTTGCCATTGCCGGTATGTCGCCCTGCCTTATCTACGCAGCCGACAATACGGACAAGGCTGTTGAGCCTACCTTCACCGAGTGGCACGATATGTCGGTGAACAACGTAAACCGTTTCCCGTCGCATACGTCGTTCTTCGCTTACGAGAACCGCGACGCTGCCTTGAAGGGCAACCGCCAGTCGTCTGCCAACTATCTCTCTATTGAGGGCGAGTGGAAATTCAACTGGGTGGAGAACGCCGACCAGCGTCCTACCAACTTCTTCAGCACTTCGTTCAACGACGCTTCGTGGAAGACTATGCCAGTTCCGGGTATCTGGGAGCTTAACGGCTACGGCGACCCCGAATACGTGAACATAGGTTTCGCATGGCGCGGACACTTCAAGGACAATCCCCCACAGGTGCCTACCAAGGACAACCACGTGGGCTCTTACCGACGCACCATACGCATACCCGACTCGTGGGACGGCCGCCAGGTTATAGCCCACTTCGGTTCGGTGACATCCAACATGTATCTTTGGGTGAACGGACACTTCGTAGGATATGCCGAGGACTCGAAGTCGGCTGCCGAGTTCGACCTCACACCATACCTCAAGAAGGGCGACAACCTCATAGCCTTCCAGACATTCCGCTGGTGCGACGGCTCGTACAGCGAGGACCAGGACTTCTGGCGCCTCTCGGGTGTGGCTCGCAACTGCTTCCTCTACTCGCGCTCAAAGACCGCTCATGTGGACGATGTACGCGTAACGCCCGACCTCGACGCACAGTATAAGAACGGATCGCTTGCCGTGAACCTCAAGGCTAAGGGCAACGCACGCTTCGTTGTAGACCTCATTGCTCCCGACGGCGACGTCGTAAGCCGCAAGATTCTAAACACCACAAAGGTTAAGAAGAAGACGGGCAAGAACATTGCCGAGATTAACGCAACCGTAAAGTTTGACGTGGAGAACCCACTTAAGTGGACTGCCGAGACTCCTAACCTCTACAAGGTGGTGGTTACGGTGCAGCAAGGCAACAAGGATATAGAGGCTGTTCCGGTGCGCACGGGTTTCCGCAAGATAGAGATTAAGAACGCGCAGCTGCTTGTAAACGGCCAGCCGGTATACATCAAGGGCGCCAACC
>USCM01000082.1 GCA_900553155.1 uncultured Prevotella sp.
AAAGATGGCTGGCTCTTCCCTGCTATATACAAGGAAGGTACCAGCCGATGTACCAATATAATAAACCAATCTAACAGTATGACGTCTGTCGATTGCCGGCAAACTACTTCACGACAACCTTCTTTCCGCCCTTAATGTACAGACCCTTGGCAGGCTTCTTTGTGCCAAGGTTGCGTCCGGTGAGGTCGTAGTAGTTGGCTACGTTGGCAGAAGTAGAGGTGATGTTGGTGATAGACGTCTCTACCTTGCGGCCGAACTTAAGGTTATTTTCGTTGAGGTTGATGTATACCGGATACTCACCCTCATTGCCCTTTTCTATCTGGAATGAGCCTGTTATACCCATACCCTCGTCGAATTTATAAAGAACCTTGTCGCAGTAAGCATCCAACGACTCGCCGTCCGAATAAGGACAGAAGCGGTGAGCGTTGAATGTATCCCAATCGTTGGCAGTAACACCGAGCTTTGTGCCTATGGCAAAGTGGCCTACCTCGAAATTTACATTGCCCTCGTAAACACCTTCTTTAGTCTCGGATATCTTTGCGAAATATGAGTTTGTATTCCAGTCGTTCTGGTTGCCGATAAAGTAGATGTACTTTGTGGTTTCAGGCTCGGGGCTGTATGTCTCGTCATAAAACTTTATTGTCTTCTTGCCATAATTGTATGTCACCTGGTATGTACCCATGCGATGGATTGTAGAGATAAGGTCTGTAGCTTGCTTTAGAGACAGTTCGGTGTTAGGCACCACCTCGCCCTTAACTATCCAGCGATTCTTGTTCTGTTCGTCCCAAGTGTCAGCCAACTTAGTGAATATTGCGAAGCCAGATCCTGTAACCTCCACTTTGCCTGTATAGAGGCTGGTTCCGTCTACGCGGTTGAGCGTAGCCGATGGCTCATTGAGTTTCCACTCCTCGCCGGGCTGCTTATCTGTTCCAAACATATAGATATGTTCGGGATAGGTGCCGTCTACTGTCACGGTATTGGCATTGAAGTCTACACGAATCTTGTGAGTGCCAAGGTCGGCTATCTGATACGAATCGGAGAAATCCGCGGTTGCGGGTACCATTTGCATAGGCGTGCCGTATACAATATCACGCGAGTCGCGATTAGCCGGACCATAACGGTACGGAAGCAATCCGTCCCAATCGTTAGGCTCTGTCGTCAATTTTGAGGTAACGAAAAAGAAGTAGCTCGTGGTAAACTCAACGTTTCCCTCGTAAACGCCCTTCTCGGCTGTAGGTTGCAGTTCGGCACCATCCTCGTTGGTGAACCACTTGTTGTCGTTGCCGATGACGTAGCACTGCGCCTGTGCGGCTATGGCTGTAAACGCCAATGCCAATGTTACGAATACTGATTTAAGTAAATTCTTCTTCATAGGAATAAGGTTTAGTTTTGTTTAAAATTTATATTTAGTATTGCTTGTTGTCGAGCTTGCAGTATTTTCGGGGTAAATATATACATAAAATGTATACTGGCAATGCTGGGCGTGGAATTATCAAGCAAAAAAAACATGCAAACGTTTACATTGGATAAAAGGGGCGGTGGGGATGCTGGCGTTCTAATATTCGTAGTACCACGACACAACGCAAGCAATCACTTCTGTGGATTCTTGCCTCGCGAAGCGTAGGCCTTTCTGTGGATTCGAAAAGCTTAAGCCCGTAGGCTTCTGTGTCGTCTGTGCGTTCCGTGGGAACTACATACAAAGGAGTTACAGAAGGTTGCTAATGATGTTACAAGGACTTGATAATGATGTTACAAGGACTTGGTAATGATGTTACAGAGGGTTGGTAATGCAGGTGCAATTACAGCGTGGCGACCCATCCTCTCCTACAGATGCCAAAGCATCAGCTGGCAGACAATACCCCACGGCTGGTAGATGGGCTGGCAGATAAAGCCGCTAAAAACGCAAAGTGACAGCACTTAAAGTCGTGTGTATCAGCGAATTACGCCAAATACTGGCAGTATGGCACTTAAAAACGATAACTAAAACAAAAAAATAGCAATTATTAAATAGTATACAAGTTTAATTATTACATTATATATATTATTGTCAGATTAATTTCTTAACTTTGCAGCATTAAATACACTATACATCATTCAGGCTTAATAGATATGCACAATATACTGACACGCATTGTCATTGCCCTATTCGCAGCGACATTTTTCATAACAACGTCTACAGCCAACGCTATAGACAACAACCAGGCTGCACTTCTACGCAAAGGCAAAGCCTGCTTTGAGCGTAACGACTACAACTCGGCTCTTGCCAACTTTCTAAAGTATATACAGACCGAGGAGAAGCGCACACCTAAGGACACAGCCAATCTGCTCGATGCCTACTATAATATAGGTGGCATCTACTCGGTATACCAAGACTTTGCACAGGCTCTCGACATATACGAGAGTGGCTACAAGCTTAGCTGCGCCGCAAACGATGCCAATATGCAGTTCAAGTTTCTCAACAACATGATAGGCGCCAGCTGCGACATTGGCAAGACTGCCGAGGCTCGCAAGCTAAACGCCAAGGTTAAGCAGCTGAGGGGTGTGGAGCATGGCGTGCTGATGTTCTACTACTACTTCAACAATGGTTTTATAGCCGGATTTGAGAAGCGCGACAACGAGAAGGCGCATTGGATGAATATGGCTATAGCCACCGTAAAGCGCTACAACCTGCCGCAAAAACTCTTGGTTTATCCCTACTCGGAGATTTACCAGTGCTACGAGCGGCAGGGACAGCTCAACAAGGCGCTTGCCGCCCTGCTGAAATACGACTCGCTTGCCCACGTCATCAACAACAGGCAGAGCAAGAATGTGGGCAAGGACAAGGACGCCGACTACCAAGGTCAGGCTTACCTCTTTGCCGACTGCTACAAGGGGCTGATGCGCATCTACACCAAGATGGGCAACAAGGAGAAGGCCCTGTACTATCAAAACGAGTTTTTCCGCTACAACGACTCGCTGCTTAACGTCAACGAATTCTCGAAGATACGCAACCAGCACCTCAACTACGAGAACCATCAGACGCAGCTTATCATCGACAGTCAGCGCAAAACCATTCTCTACCAAACCATCTGCCTCGTTATGCTTGCCGTGCTTGTTGTTACGGCTGTGGTTGCCATCATCATCATCAAACGTCAGCGAAAGGTGCTGTACGATACCAACATTGCCCTTTTCGACCGCAACAACGAGCTTGTAGAGGCAGAGCAGAACACCCTACCCCAGCGTGTCGACACCTCTACAGACACCGGCTCAAGCACAGCCTCAACCACCGTTAGCGAGCAACTGCTGCATGCCATAGCCGATGCCATGAAGGACAGCGCCAACTTTTGCAACCCCGACTTCAGCCTCTCGATGCTTGCCCAGGCTGTCGACTCTAACACAACCTACGTGTCGCAAGCCATCAACACATCGTACAACAAGAACTTTCGCACCATTCTTAACGAATATCGCGTAAAGGAAGCCATGAAGCGTATGAAGGACATAGCCACTTACGGCAACTATAGCATACAAGGAATATCAGAGAGCGTGGGCTTCAAGTCGGCGTCCAACTTTATTGCCGCCTTCAAGAAAACGACGGGCATGACACCCTCTTTGTATCAAAAATTATCAAAAAATGAGTGATTCTGTTTTCAATTTATGAATCAGAAAGGCTAAAACCTGACAGATTAGCAGGTTTTAGCCTTTTTTCATATCTTTGCAGTCGGACAACCAAAACATTAATAACAATATGAGAAAGTTTACGCTTCTTACACTTCTCCTTGCGGCAAGCCTTGGCTCTCAGGCTAAGGACATCACTCAGTCGCAGGCGTTGAAAATCGCACAGAGCTTCCTTAGCCAGTCTGTCGACAAGACGGGTGGAGCAAAGAAGGCTCCCGCCAAGCTGCAGCTTGCCTATACCGGCAGTGCCGCCAACGGCAAGCAGTGTCTCTATGTATTCAATGGTGCTTCTGGTCAAGGCTACGTAGTGGTGGCTGCCGACGACCAAGCCGACGAGATTCTCGGCTACAGCGACAATGGCAAGTTCGACCCCGACAACATGCCCGAGAACATGCGTGCATGGCTTGGCAGCTATGTCGACCAGATTAGCTACCTCAAGCAGCACGGATTGCAGAAGCGCTCGGCTGCCAAAAACGTCTCATATAATAAAGAGGTAAAACCTCTGTTGGGCAACATTCAGTGGAACCAGGACTCGCCTTACAACGACCTTTGTCCTGCCTACTCTATGGGCACACAATGTGCCACGGGCTGTGTGGCTACGGCTATGGCGCAGGTTATGTACTACAATCGTTGGCCCGAGCACGGCGTGGGCTCTCACACCTACTCGCCTTCTATAATGTATGGCAAGACGCTCAGCGCCGACTTTGCCAACACCTACTATCAGTGGGACAAGATGCTGCCGCAATACGACGCTACAAGCAGCGAGGAAGCAAGAGAGGCTGTGGCTCAGCTTATGCTGCATTGCGGCATCTCTGTAGATATGGAGTATTCAAGCTCGAGTGGCGCAGGCAGCCTGCCAGTACCCCAGGCACTTGTAAAATACTTCGGCTACGACCGCGGCATAGCCTACCGCACACGCCAGAACTACTCTACAACCGAGTGGCAGAGCATCATCGTCAACGAGCTTGACAACAAGCGTCCGATGATAGCCTTGGGCAGAGCGTCGTCGGGTGGCCACTGCTTTGTGTTCGACGGCTACGACCGCAACGGCTTTGTACACGTCAACTGGGGCTGGGGCGGCATGAGCAACGGCTACTTCCGCACATCTGCCCTCACACCAGCCACACAGGGCATAGGCGGTGCCGACGGCGGATTCAACTACGACCAGTACATCGTTACGGGCATACAGCGTCCTGTAGAAAACAGCTATGCCGACGTGGAGCTTGTGTCGAGCGAGGGATTGGTACCAAGCAAGACAAGCGTCAAAGCCAACGAGGCATTTGATGTAGTCCTGCACGGCACCATGTACAATGCAGGATGGCAGGACGCCGACATCTACTTCGGACTTGTTGTCGTAGATGCCGACGGCAGCCAGGTACACACCATAAGCAAGGACAAGGCTGACAACATGAAGATTGGCTATATGTACAACGGCCTCGACTATACCGACGTAAAGCTTCCGTCGCTCGCCGACGGCACCTACCGTCTGTATCCTGCAGCACGCTCCAACGACGAAGGCTCGCAGTGGTGCTACATACGCGACCAGTATGTGGGCTATCCCAACTACCTCAACGTTAGCGTTGCCAACGGCACAGCCACCTTATCTTATCCCGACTACTTCTGCCTCAACGCCCAAGACATGACCGTTGAGCCTGACACATACGCAAGCAAGCTTACCAAGGTTAAGGCACACATCGTGAACGACGGCGACGTAAACTACCTGGGCGAGGTGCAGACACTGCTACTCGACGCCAAGACAGGACGCAAGGTGGCTGAGGGCACAAAACAGAAGGTAGACCTCGCAGCGGGCGACAATATCAACATCGACTTTGTAGACGCCTTCAAGGTTGAGCCGGGCGATTATCTGCTTACCATCGTCGACGACGACGAGCGCCACATCTGCAACAGCCAGAAGGTTACGTTGAAGGCTGCTCCAGACGAAGCCGTGGTTACACCTGCCGAACAGCTCGCCTTCAAGGGTGAGGTTACAAAGGACAACCTCGACATCACGGCACACATCAAGTGTACAGCCGGCTACTATTCGGGCTATGCCTACTTCTTTATCCTCAACGAGAGCGGTGCCGTACAACACGGTTGTCTCCCTGCGCAATACTTCAGCGTGAAGGAGGGCAATACCGCAGACGTGCGCTTCTCTGGTCCGTTCGAGAACGGTGTGGAGGGCACCAACTATGTTGCCACCATCCTGCTGTACGATGGCACCAACTACTCTTACCTCGAACCAAAGGAGATGGCTACATGCCAGTTTACGCTTGCGGCATCTACCGGCATACAGAGCGTTAGCGGCACAAGCTTCGGCGAAGCCAAGATATACAATGTCAACGGCACACGTGTACAGGCTACCGACCTCAACTCGCTGCCTCACGGCACCTACATCGTGAAGACAAAGGACAAGAGCTTCAAATTTTCAAAGTAAGAAAGACATAGATTTTCACACGAACCATAACACTCAATCGTACACAATATGAAAAAGGACAATATAAAAACACTGGCAGCCATTGCGGTTATGGCGTTGTCTGCCACACAGGTTGTGGCACAGACAGAGGCTCCGTCGGCACAACAGCACCGCGGACTGGCGCCTCTGCGCCTTGCCGACGACAGCAAGAGCGACAATATAAAGACCGTGCGTACGCTCAAGGTACGCACAGCACGAGCTTCAGAGGCTCCGTCGCTGTTCTATGGACGCACGTTCTACGGATCGCTTATCAACAGCACCGACTGGGCTACAGCCTCCATTGTCGCTGTACCTTACGGCATCTACTCGTTTGAGGTGGGCGACAACATCAATCCACAGGCTGTGATGACCGACCCTTGCTACAACTTCATATCGGGCGCATACACTGGCGACAAGTTTGTGGGCATATATACGATGGAGGTGATGGGCGGACTTAACGGCGCACGATACATCACCATCGACCCAAACAACAAGAAAGAACTGAAGAACGTTATGTACGACACATCGAAGGGCGGCTACTCGCTGCTGCCGTCGGTGATGGCTTACAACAATATCGACAACACCATCTACTCGTTGCAGTACAACGACGCTCTGAGCGGACTGAACTGGTGCCGATACAATATGGACTACGACTGGATGGACAAGATTGCCGCTTTCCGCGGCAAGTACAACGTGCTGACATTGGGCAACACCCCTGACGGCGAGATGTACTTCATCAACAGCTACGGCGACCTCTACCACATCAACCGCAAGACCAGCCGTCCGGCACTTATCGCCTGGACAGGCATCACACCGATGGGCTACTCGCAGTCGATGATGTACGACAACCGTACGGGCCTCTTCCTCTGGGCTGCCATATCATCAGATGGCTGCTGCCTGTACAGCGTCAACCCACAGACTGCCGAGACCGAGCTTGTGGCTAAATTCCAAAAGCAGGAGCAGTTTACGTCTATCTACTCGCTTGAGGAGAGCGCCAAGGACGACGCTCCAGCCAAAGCCAAGGATCTGCAGGTAGCATTTGCCAAGAATGGCGGCTTGGATGCCACCATCTCCTTCAGCGTACCAACAACCACCTACGCTGGCGCAGCACTCGGAACAAGCACCCTTAATGTATGGCTCGACGGCTCGAACCTCAAGAGTGTAGAGGCAAAGGCTGGCGAGAAGGTTAGCATACCCGTAAAACTGAGTGAGGGCAACCACTATGTGGCTGTAAATATGAAGAACGACGAGGGATGGTCGCCACTTGCTTCAATCAAGCAGTATGCCGGATACGACACACCCGTGGCTCCGTCGGACGTAACATTCGGCAATGCCGACGGCAAGAACAATGTGGCATGGACAGCTCCAACTGAGGGTCTAAACAAGGGCTATATCGACCAAGCCAACCTTAAATATACTGTTGTGCGCATGCCCGACAGCGTTACGGTGGCAAGCGATATCAGCTCTACATCATTCAGCGAGACCACTCCTGCTGCCATGCACAGCTACTCGTATCGTGTGTTTGCCAAAAACAACGGCAAGCGCAGCGCCTACGGCGAGTCGGCTAAGATTACCTGTGGCGACGCCTTCACCACTCCATACAAGCAGGGCTTTGGCAGTCAGCAGG
>USCM01000083.1 GCA_900553155.1 uncultured Prevotella sp.
TACGGAGAGGGCAACCTTATATCGGTGCTCAACGAGGTGGGCGACGGCAACCTCATCATGTTCCACGGACTGACAAGCCAGACTGCATCGTTCATGGTTAAGCACTTCCAGAACCGACCGCTTAAGGATGCCATCCGACGCCTTATACGAGAGGAGATAGAACGTACATCGCCTGAGACTGCCACCGTTGGCAACAACGTCAAGATTGTCAATACCAAGGAGATTACAAATACCATAATATACGACGACTGCGAGATATCGGGAGCGGCACGCCTTAGCGACTGCACCATCATGAGCAACCCCAATGCCAATGTGTACATCGGCACGGGCGTCATCTGCGAGAACTCCATCATCAGCGACGGCACATCCATTATCAACAGCGTCAAGATGCAGGATTGCTTTGTGGGCGAGACATGCAAGATAAGCAACGGATTCACAGCTTCCAACAGCGTGTTCTTTGCCAACTCGTACATGTCCAACGGCGAGGCTTGCGCTGCCTTCTGCGGTCCGTTCACAGCCTCGCACCACAAGAGTTCGCTGCTTATCGGCGGCGAGTTCTCGTTCTACAACGCCGGCTCAGCCACCAACTTCTCCAACCATGCCTACAAGATGGGCCCCATGCACTACGGCACCCTTGAGCGTGGAGCCAAGACAGCAAGTGGCGCCTACATCCTTATGCCTGCCCACATAGGCGCCTTCTCGGTGTGCTTCGGCAAGCTGATGTACCACCCCGACACTCGCTCGCTGCCCTTCTCTTACCTCATAGCCTACAACGACACCATGTATCTCGTGCCGGGACGCAACCTCACAACCGTTGGTCTATACCGCGACATACGCAAGTGGCCCAAGCGCGACATGCGACCGGCTGGTGCCAAGAAGAGCATCGTAAACTTCGACTGGCTCTCGCCCTTCACCGTGGGCGAGATACTGCGAGGCAAGAAGATTCTTGAAGACCTGCGCGAAGCATCGGGCGAGGATGTGTCGACATACAACTATCACGAGTACGTCATCAAAAACTCGTCGCTGCGCAAAGGCATCAAGTACTACGACATTGCCCTACGCATCTATATGGGAGCCGTGCTCAAGCGCCACGCACCCGTCGAGCCGACAACAGAGGTTGGCACCGGCAGGTGGACCGACCTCTCGGGGCTGCTTATGCCCGAGTCGGAGGAGCAGCGAATTATAGACGACATCCTATCCGGCGAAATAGAGACGACGCAGCAGCTAACCGAGCGCTTTGAGGAAATACACAGCAACTACTCGGAGTATCGCTGGGCTTGGTCGTACCGTATGATTCTCGACTACTACGGCTTCGATGCCCTTACCGACGAGAATGTGGAGCGTGTAAAGCAAGACTACATCACAGCTCGCCGTGCATGGATAGCCGAAATAAAGAAGGATGCCACTAAAGAGTATAAACTTGGCGATGTGGACGAGGAGGTATTTACAAGCTTCATCGGACAGCTCGACAAGGAGGTAGACTTTGAGAACCAAAAGCTATATATGTAGTGAGGCATCTACAAGGGCACCATCTCTAACAAAAATCAAACAAAACAACAGAATAATGAAGTTCAAATCGTTAATCATTGCAGCCGTCCTTACATTAGGATTTGGCGCTCACGCCTCGGCATACAGCTACGAGACAGTGAAGGGCGACCCGATGCAGACACGCATCTACACCTTGCCCAACGGATTGAAAGTGTACCTCTCGGTAAACAAGGAGAAACCACGCATCCAGACATACATTGCCGTGCGTACAGGCTCAACGGGTCTTGCACACTATCTTGAGCACCTTATGTTCAAGGGTACTCATACCTTCGGCACTTCCGACTATGCCAAGGAGCAGCCATATCTCGACGACATAGAGCGCCGCTACGAGCACTACCGCACCGTAACCGACCCTGCCGTGCGCCGCCAGCTGTACCACGAAATCGACTCGGTGTCGCAGATAGCAGCACGCTATTTTATTCCTAACGAGTACGATAAGCTTATGTCGTCTATCGGAGCTAATGGTACCAACGCCTACACCAGCAACGACGTTACGTGCTATGTGGAGAACATACCGTCCAATGAGCTTGAAAACTGGGCTCGCATACAGGGCGACCGCTTCCAGAATATGGTTATACGTGGTTTCCACACAGAGCTTGAGGCTGTGTACGAGGAGTTTAATATTTCACTAACCGACGACAACCGCAAGGAGTTTGCTGCCATAGGCAAGCTGCTCTTCCCTACCCACCCCTATGGCACACAGACAACTATCGGTACCCAGGATCACCTCAAGAATCCGTCAATAACAAACATCAAGAACTACTACAAGCACTACTACGTGCCTAACAACGTAGCCATCTGTATGGCTGGCGACTTCGACCCCGACCAGGTTATAGCCACCATCGACCGCTACTTTGGATCGTGGAAAAAGAGCGACAGCGTGGTTTATCCACAGTTTCCTGCTCAGAAGAACCTCACATCGCCCGTAAGCACCACCGTCATTGGCAAGGAGGCTGCAAACATCATGATGGCTTGGAAGATGGACGGAGCCGCCGAACTGCAGAGCGACACACTTGCCGTAATATCTTCGATACTAAACAACGGCAAAGCAGGACTCTTTGACATCAACATCAATCAGCCTATGAGCTGCCAGGGAGTGGTGGCCTTCAACTACGACATGCGCGACTACTCGCAATTCATAACCTATGGTATGCCCAACGAGGGGCAGACACTCGACGAGGTAAAGAACCTTATACTTGCCGAGATAGAGAAGCTTAAGCGTGGCGAGTTCAGCGACAAGTTGCTGCCTGCCATCGTCAACAACATGAAGCTCGACTATCTGCACTCGCTCGACCAAAACGAGAGCCGTGCCGACGCCTTTGTCAACTCGTTCATCAACGGACGCGACTGGAAGACAGAGGTGCAGAAGTACGACCGCATTGCGGGTATGACCAAGCAGCAGATTGTAGACTTTGCCCGCCGCCACTTTACCGACGGCTATGCCATCGTGTACAAGCAGCAGGGCGAGGACGCATCGCAGAAGAAGATAGACAAGCCTGCCATTACAGCCATACCTACCAACCGTGATATGCAGAGCGCATTTGTAAAGGAGATCAAGGAGTCGAAGACGGAGCCTATACAGCCTCGCTTCCTCGACTACAACAAAGACTTTGCACAGCTCAAGACCAAGCACGGTCTGCCTGTATACTACATACAGAACAAGCAGAACCAGCTGTTCGACCTCAACTACTACTTCGAGTTTGGCGAGGAGTCGAACAAGTGGTTGCCGTTTGCCAAGAGTTACTTCGACTACCTCGGCACCAACAAGCTTTCTGCCCAGGAGGTTCAGGAGCGCTTCTACGGCCTTGCCTGCAACTACAGCATCAATGTTGGCACCAACTCGCTGCGCATAAACCTTAATGGCTTGGGCGAGAATATGACCGAGGCCATGAAGCTTATGGAGCAGGTTATAAACAATGCTAAGGTTGATAACGAAGCATATAAGAAGTATGCCGAGCAGGAACTTAAGTCGCGCCGCGACAACAAGCTCAGCCAGAAGTCTAACTTCCGCGCCCTTCAGGCTTACGGACAGTATGGCGCCTACAACCCTGTGCGCAACATGCCCGACAGCGCCGAGCTTGTATCTGCCAACCCGCAGATGCTCATCGACATGGTGGCCGACCTCAAGAACTACAAGCACAGCGTGTTGTATTATGGTCCGCTTGCCGAGAAGCAGCTCCTTGCCACTATCGACAAGAACCACGCCACAGCCAAGAAGCTTAAGGACGTGCCTGCCGGAAAGGCTTACACCAAGCAGCTTACACCGCAGAACGAGATATGGATAGCACCATACGATGCCAAGAACATCTACATGATTCAGTATCACAACGAGAACCAGAAGTGGAATCCGGAGGACGAGGCTAAAATTCAAGTGTTCAACGAGTACTTTGGTGGCGGTATGAACGGAGTGGTGTTCCAGGAGCTTCGCGAGAGCCGCGGTTTGGCATACAGCGCCTTTGCCGACTTCTCTACACCTGTGCGCAAGGCCGACTCTAACTATGCCTACACCTACATCATCTCGCAGAACGACAAGATGATGGACTGCATCAAGGTGTTCAGCAATATCCTCGACACTCTGCCACAGTCGCCTGCAGCCTTCGAGCTTGCCAAGCAAGCCACAATGAAGCGCATTGCCTCGCAGCGCATCACCAAGACCGGCATCATCTACTCGTACCTCTCTGCCAAGCAGCGTGGCATCGACTACGACATTCGCCGTAAGGTGTACGCCGCCCTGCCGTCGCTAAAGCTTGAGGACATCGTCAAGTTTGAGCACGACAATATGGCTAAGAAGCCGTGGCGCTACCTCATCCTCGGCGACGAGAAGAACCTCGACATCAAGTCGCTCGAAAAGATAGCTCCTATCAAGCGAGTATCTACAGAGGAAATATTTGGATATTAACAAACATACAACATTTTGTTTTTAAGTGACAATCTGCCATTTTAAAGGTAAACACAGTATAACTCATTGAGTATCAGCAGCATTATAGGCTGACACATTGCTTTCAATAAAGGGCAATGTGCCAGCCTATATAACAGACTCTCCTTCATCAATCTCCAAATCGACCACATAGTAGACACAACAAACTTGAATAACACACCTTGATTGCGGAGACCGTACCTCCTACAGTATCTTAACCTCGCTTGCTCGGCGAGCAGGAGCTCGCCGTTCCATAAGAGGGCTAAACGCAAGCTGCGAGTGTTGATTACAGAGTAGCGGTAACAACATTACAAGATAGAGATAACGTCATTATAAAATAGAGATAACGACATTAAAGAGCCTCGTCTGCCAACCTGGTAAGCCTCTGCCCGCAACCCTATAAAGAAGGCTGGCAGATAGCCATGCCCTATTGGTAAATAGGCTGGCACATTGGCACCTTTTGCCAACAATCTAACAGCCACTTTAAGCACTGATTATCAACGTATTACACCACAAAGACGGATAAAATGGCAGATTGTCACTTAAAAACAAAAACTATATTCAACAATAATAAAGTGAACAATTATTTTGCATTGTCTTCAATGTTTAGTAACTTTGTGGCAAAGAAACATATATCATTTCTAAACAAAATAACATTATGGCATCTACACCAGATTTCAAGTATGCTCCTATGTTCCAGTTGGGCAAGGACACTACTGAGTATCGTCTGCTTAGCAAAGAAGGCGTAAGCACCGGTGAGTTTGAAGGCAAGACAATTCTGAAGGTTTCTAAGGAAGCCCTCACATTGCTCGCACAGCAGGCTTTCCACGACGTTGAGTTTATGCTCCGCCGTGAGCACAACCTGCAGGTGGCTAAGATATTGTCTGACCCTGAGGCTTCAGAGAACGACAAGTACGTGGCACTGCAGTTCCTCCGCAATGCAGAGACAGCATGCAAGGGCATCCTGCCTTTCTGCCAGGACACCGGCACAGCCATCATCCACGGCGAGAAGGGACAGCGCGTTTGGACCGACTTCGAGGATGAGGAAGCTCTCTCTCGTGGCGTATACAACACATTCACCGAGGACAACCTGCGCTACTCGCAGAACGCTCCGCTCAACATGTACGACGAGGTAAACACACGCTGCAACCTCCCTGCACAGATTGACATAGAGGCTGTTGAGGGCGACGAATATCGCTTCGTAATGGTGGCTAAGGGTGGCGGCTCTGCCAACAAGACATACTTCTACCCTATGACCAAGGCTACTATCCAGAACGAGGGCACACTGCTGCCTTTCCTCGTTGAGAAGATGAAGAGCCTCGGTACAGCGGCTTGTCCTCCGTACCACATCGCCTTCGTTATTGGCGGTACATCGGCTGAGAAGAACCTCCTTACCGTGAAGCTCGCTTCTATCAAGTATTACGACGCTCTGCCTACTACTGGCGACGAGACTGGCCGTGCCTTCCGCGACATCGACCTTGAGGAGAAGCTCTTGAAGGAGGCTCACAAGATTGGCTTGGGAGCACAGTTTGGCGGCAAATACCTTGCTCACGACATCCGCGTAATACGCTTGCCACGCCACGGCGCAAGCTGCCCAATCGGTATGGGCGTTAGCTGCTCGGCCGACCGCAACATCAAGGCTAAGATTACAAAGGACGGTATCTTCCTTGAGAAGATGGACTCTAATCCTTCTGAGCTTATCCCAGAGGAGCTTCGTCGTCCGGGCGAGGGCACTAAGGGCGTCGAGATTGACCTCGACAAGGGCATCGACGCTGTACGTGCAGAGCTGTCTAAGTATCCTGTAAGCACACGCGTAAACCTTAAGGGTACTATCATCGTAGCTCGCGACATTGCTCACGCCAAGCTCAAGGCTCGTCTTGACGCTGGCGAGGAAATGCCTGCTTACTTCAAGAATCATCCTATCCTCTATGCAGGACCTGCCAAGACTCCGGAGGGTTATCCTTGCGGCTCTATGGGTCCGACAACCGCCAACCGTATGGACCCGTATGTAGACGAGTTCCAGGACCATGGCGCTTCGCTTGTGATGATTGCCAAGGGCAACCGCTCGCAGGTTGTAACAGACGCCTGCAAGAAGCACGGCGGCTTCTATCTCGGCACTATCGGTGGTGTGGCTGCTGTATTGTCGCAAAGCTCTATCAAGAGCATCGAGTGCGTAGAGTATCCTGAACTGGGTATGGAGGCTATCTGGAAGATCACTGTTGAAGACTTCCCTGCATTCATCCTCGTTGATGACAAGGGCAACGACTTCTTCCAGCAGCTTAAGCCATGGTGCCCTAACTGCAAGTAATTGAGGGTGAGGGTGTGCCAAAACACCCTCGCCTTTAATTTCTATAAAAAAACAAAACCCAAGGCTTTGCGCCTTGGGTTTCTTATTTTCTACGCTCTCGAACGGAACGAATTTTCTATACTTGTTATTTCGCTTGAGAACTTCTGGTCTATCTTCATACGCTGCTCTACCTGGTTGCAACTGTATATCACAGTAGAATGGTCGCGTCCGCCAACAAGGCGTCCGATGCGGCTTGCCGGCATCTTGGTGTACTTCTGTGCCAAATAGATTGACACCTGACGTGCCATTACAAAATCCTTCTTGCGGCTACGGCTGTTGATGTTGGCTGGGGTGACGTTGTAGTGCTGGCAAACGCTCTCTATAATCTCGTCTACGGTGAGCGGACTCTCGTCTACCTTAACAGATCGCTTGATGACACGCTGTGCCAACTGCATGTCTATATTGCAGTTGTACACCACGCTGTAAGCCATGAGCGAATTGACAACACCCTGCAAATCGCGTACCGAGCCATTGGCTGTAGACGCTACAAACTGCACCACGTCCTCCGGGATGTTCAGTCCGTCGTGCTTAATCTTGCTCTCAAGGATGTCCACACAGAGCTGCACGTTAGGCTTCTCAAGCTCGGCAATAAGACCGCAAGAGAAACGTGTGATAAGACGCTCGTTCATACCCTTAAGCTCTACTGGCGGGCGGTCGCTGGCGAGAATAATGCGCTTGCCGTTGCGGAAGAGGTGGTTGAAGATGTGGAAGAAGGTGTATTGTGTGGCCTGCTTGCCCACCATC